>JBAYFA010000148.1:0-3534 GCA_041667425.1 Bacilli bacterium | reverse complement strand
TTCTAAATCTACAAAACAACAACTGATTACCTCTTTCAAAAACAAACAGGGAATCATTATTGATACAGAACTAAAAGCATCTAAATTATATGGCTATTTAGTGGGCAATCCCACTCTTTATCTTGAAGAATTTCGTGTACCAAAGGGGGAATTACAACATGAGAATCAAACAAATTCGTGAAGCAATCGAGCAACTTATTGATCTTTCACGTCAGCAAACCCTTAAAGAACTCAATGCTATCAAACACATTGGTATTGATGACGAGAAAAAAGCAGTTATCCTTATCATCACCATTGGAGCATTAGGAGGACAAGCTGAACACTCCTTAAAAAAAGAAATTGCCCGTACTATCAAGTTAGGACTGGGTTATCAGGGTGTACGTATTCAATTTGAAGAAGAAAAGTGCGTCATTAGTAGCAAAACAAAATTTATTATCATTGCTTCTGGAAAAGGGGGCGTAGGAAAAACAACCATTACCGTTAACCTAGCAACTGCATTAGCTCGAATAGGTAAAAAAGTTGCCATCATTGATGCCGATATTCATTGTTCAATGGTTCCACGAATGATGGAAATGGAGATTACTCAACCAGATATTACTGAACAAGGACGCATTCGTCCCTTCAATAAAAATGGAATTGAAGTCATGTCTACCGAATTTTTCTCAGAAAAAGGAAAACCGATTTTGTGGAGAGGGGCATTGATTAAATCCATGCTATCAAACTTCTTCTTTCAAGTGGATTGGAACCCTGAACTTGAATATGTATTAATCGATATGCCTGCCGGAACAGGAGATGCAATGAATGATATATCAGAAATGATTCCATCTGCCTCAGTATTACTCATCACTACTCCCCATCCAGTCGCCACTGAAATCACAGTCAAAACTGGATTGGGATATAAAGAACTCCACCATGAACTCATAGGCTTAGTCGAGAATATGTCCTATTACATCGACCCAACAACTAAAGAATATCATTACTTGTGTGGAAAAGATGGTGGAATTTATGCCGCCGATGAATTACAAATTGAATTATTAGCACATATTCCTATTGCAAAACCAAATCATAACTTTATTGTTTTTGATGAAAATGAAGAAGTTGGAATCCTCTATCAAGATCTCGCAACCTTAATAATCCTTCAAAATTAAAAAACGCCGAAACAATTCGGCGCTTTTTTTATTCGTGATGACAATCACAATCATCATCGCAATCACAATCATCATCGCAATCACAATCATCATCGCAATCACAATCTTCATCGCACTCATCTTCAGAAAATGTTTGAAGTGTTTCCTCAACAAGTTTCCATTCTTCATCAGTTTCAATGTCAGTTAATTCACCAACAGTTCCATCCTCTAATGGATGATAGCAAGCTGCCAAGACTTCAATGTCATCATCTTGTTCTTCACTACCTACCGGATAGAATAAAACATAACTCCGTTTAAACTTGTCTGAATCAAATGTGAAAAGAATTTCACATAATACTTCATTGCCTTCGTCATCGATGTAGATTAATTTGTTTTCTTTTTCCATAATTTTTCTCCTTTTATATACTATATCATGAATGATATGCTGGAACAGAATCTAGATAGGCTTGTAAAATAATACAAGCAGCCAATTTATCAACGTGTATTTTCCGCTTTTTCCGACTCATATCGGCTTTAATCATCACTTGATTTGCAATTCTTGATGTCAAGCGTTCATCAATGAGGATGACCTCAATAGCAAGATTATCTTCAAGCATTTTTTTGAAATCCAAAGAGTATTGAGCTTGTGATCCAATCGACCCATTCATGTTTTTTGGAAGTCCGAGTACCACTTTTTTTGCTCCATGTTCTTTCACTACCATTTTAGCATATTCAAGCGCATCTTGCAATTGATTTGTTTCAAATCGATACGTACCAACAGGATTTGCAATAATTCCTAAATAATCACTAACAGCAACTCCAAGAGTTTTACTTCCTAAATCAAATCCAATTATTTTCATAAGGCTCCTTTCACGGCATCTTTTGCTTTCGCAAGCGCAGCATCCATCATTTGAATATCTTTTGCTCCTGCTTGAGCAAAATCAGGACGACCTCCACCATTCCCTCCAGCAGCTTGACTAGCCAGTTTAACAAGGTTTCCAGCATGAAGATTTTTAATTTTGTTCTTACAGATAAATAATAATTTATCATCTTGAACAAGCCCTAAAAACACAAGACTATCCGCTAATTGATCACTCAACCGATCTACTGCCTCTTTGGCAACATCTAAAGCCACTTGATCTAATCTAAAAATTAGGATGGAATGTCCCTCCATGGTTTCTACCATGGAAAGAAATTTTGTAATATCAAGGGTTGATTGCTCTAATTTTTTTCGATTAATTTCTTTTTCTAAATCTTTAACCACTTGACGAAGACGATCTAGTTCTTCACGTTTATTTAGAACCAATTGATAACTTTCAAATTCTGCTTTGGGTTTTACATCCTCAATAGCCACCAATATATTAGCACTCTTAGCCTCATAATCTATCCTATCAATGCGCTCACGCAACGATAGGATGTCTTGATTAATATTTTCAAGAACTCTGTGAAACTCATGAGCGATATTGTCATGAGTCGTACCTTCAATTCGATAAATACCGGATCCTTTGGTCTCAATCGACAAAATAGCCATTTTTCCAATATCTTTGGTATTGGCCACATGCGTTCCTCCACAAAACTCTTTAGAGAATTTCATATCAACCACCCGAACAATATCCCCATATTTTTCACCAAATACCGCTTGTGCATTCAGCTTTTTGGCTTCTTCAATTGGAAGATTTAAAACAGTCACTGGATAAGCTTGTTTAATGACTTGATTAACGATCCGTTCAATCTCTATTAGTTGATTATTGGTTAATGGCTGAAAATGATTGAAATCAAATCGGAAAAATTGATTTCCAACAAAAGATCCTTGTTGAATAACGTGATTTCCAATAACCTTTCGTAAAGCTTCATTGAGTAAATGGGTAGCAGAATGATTACGCTCAGTTGCGAGACGAACATCCTCATCAACAGATAGAATGACACGATCACCTACGCGAAGCAAATCTTGACGAAAGTCTATCATTGATGCGTGTTGCCCATTTGGTAATTTAATAGTATCTGTAACCATATAATTATGATTACGAAGCGTAACCGTCCCTATGTCACCTATTTGACCCCCTGACTCTGCGTAGAATGGAGTCTTATCAAAGACAACAATAAGTTGACCACTGCCTTCTAAAACGGCCTGATTGTCTTTGAAAAGACCAATCACTCGACCTTCCCCATTTAAATGGTCATATCCAATAAAGAGGCTCGCTTCAGTAAATTTCATCATGGCTTCATTTTGAACATTCATCGACTGATTGTTACTACGAGCAGCCCGTGCTCGTTCTTTTTGTTCATTTAAAAGACTAATAAATCCAACCTCATCAACCGCAAAACCCTGTTCAGAAGCCACTTCTTGTGTGAGTTCAAATGGGAATCCAAAAGTATCATATAATAAGAAAGCAGTTTCTTTATTTAT
>JBAYFA010000147.1:0-3546 GCA_041667425.1 Bacilli bacterium | reverse complement strand
GCATATGTAGAAAACTTAAAGCCTTTGAAGGGGTCAAATTTATTGACTGCTTTCATCAGACCCATGTTTCCTTCTTGAATAAGATCTTGAAATTGCATGCCACGTCCTAAGTATCGTTTAGCAATTGAGACGACCAAACGAAGATTAGATTCAATTAAAACATCCCGTGCCCGTTTTCCAATATCAATTTTTTCTTCGATATTGCAAAGGTCTTCTTCCGTTAAATTGAGCAATTGTTTTCCTTTGCGATGCATTTTTAGTTGTTCTTCTCCAAGTAACCCATCTTGAACTTTTCTAGAAAGATCGACTTCTTGATAGGTTGTCAACAAATCAATTTGACCTATTTCTCGCAAGTACATTTTAATGGGATCATCAGTGGGAGCAGGAATGGCAATGGATGACACAATGTCATCGATGTCTTTCGTTTTAATGTCAGTTTCGACTTCATTTGAAAAAGCGTCAAATTCAGGATCGGTTTCAATTTCTTCCTCAAATTCAACAAAATCTTCTAATTCAATCGTTTCTTCTTCTTCGTTTGCTTTTAGTTCGTATTCTTTTAAATCCTCATCTTTAACGAGATCAATGTTTTCGTTTTCTAAGGTAAGGGCTAGTTCATCAAACTCTTCACTGTCTTCATCAATACATTCTAACACACGACGAATGGCTAGATAGCCTTTTTTTCTGCCTTCTTCAATCAATTTTACTAGAGGTTGGTTTTCCAAGATCAAATTCATCACTCCTTCTTTTTGATTCTGACGGTCTTTTTTTTACATTCAATGGCAATCTTTAATTTATCCTCATTCATATTATCACAATTTTGAGCAAGGACATGATCCCATGGCCAATTATTGAACCGCTTGAAATATTCTTCAAGCTTTGTGATGTCGGGTTCGATCTCAAGATTAATGAGATCCACGTACACGCATTTTACGGCTTCAGATAAGTCCTCACCAAAATGTGCTAAATCAATCGACTCTTTTTTAAGAATTCTATGAGATGCTTTCGCCATAATTTCACGAAATTCATCGAGGACATAATGTCCATTGAATCCATCTTCGATTTCTAATAAGCGATCTTGGTGATGAAGAGCCAAGCAAATTAAATCTTTTTGAATGGCTATATATTTCGGTTTGGAATCAAACCGATACTTTATTTTATCTGGTTCTACAAAGTCAAAAGGAATTTCTTCAGGAACCATCTCTTGGATAACACTAATAGATTGAAAGTCTGACTTTAAGACATCCAACGATATCTTCATTAGATCGGCCATTTTTCGCAAATAGATATCGCGAATCATGGCTGATGAAAAGACTTGTAAAGAACTAAAGACAGCTCCTTTAAACCGTTCCATCGCATCAATGTTATTTGGAATATAGTGTTTTAAGGCTTGTTGATACAAGAACTCCACTCCACTCATAGTTTGATGGAGTAAAACGTCTTGAAGACGATCTGAGCCATATTGACCTAAGTAATCATCAGGGTCAAGGCCTTCAGGCATTGCTACAACACTGATTTGAATATCTTCTGTTGCAAGCATTTGAATGGCTCGAATAGTGGCCTCAATTCCAGGCTCATCGCCATCATAACAAATAGTGACGTTGGCTGTGAGACGGCGCATGGCTTTGATTTGATCACGAGTTAGGGCTGTGCCCATGCTGGCAACAGCATGATGAATCCCAGCACGAAAGCTAGCAATAACGTCCATGAATCCTTCAAATAGAATAATGGAGTCTGCTTTTTTAATGGCATCAAAGGCTTCATAGTAATTATATAAGATTTGTCCCTTTTTAAAAAGAATCGTTTCATTGGTATTGAGATACTTAGATTCTTTAGAATCCTTTACATACTTACGCCCACTGAATCCGACAATTCTACCATTCAGATCACTGATTGGAAACATGATTCGATTCCGGAAAACATCAAAATATTGATTACCGAGGCGAACAAGTCCAACTTCTGCCATATCAATAGGGAGAATATTTTGTTTTTGAAGGGTTTGTAAGAGCAAGTTAACATCTTGAGGGCTACACCCAATTCCAAATCGCTCGATAATATCGGCATCGAGATGTCGAGAGGTGCAATATTCAAGGGCTTTTAAGCCCTCTTCCGTATTTTTCAAATAAAAATGATAGAAGTTTTGAGCAGCATTCATTATATCATAGTATTTTTGATTTTGTCTCACTATTTGTTCCGATTTTGAAACAGCGATGGGAATATTAACAGTGGCTGCGACTTCACGAAGGGCTTCCATAAATGGAATCTTTTTAAACTTTTCAACAAAGGTAATCACATTGCCACTGGCATTGCAACTAAAGCATTTATATATTTTCTTTTGAGGAGAGACAGATAAGGATGGATTTTTATCATCATGAAAAGGACATAGCCCGATATAACCAGCGCCTTTTTTCTCTAACTTAATATAGCGACTGATGATATTGACAATGTCAGCTTTTTCTTTTACTTCATGAATTAAATTATTAAAATCATCCATGAATAATCCTCCTATTTAACATCTATTTTTAATATATGAACTAACCTCACTCATCGGTATACGAACTTGTTCCATGGTATCACGGTCGCGAATAGTGACCGCTTGATCTTGCAATGAATCAAAATCAACCGTGATGCAATAAGGGGTGCCGATGGCGTCATGACGACGATATCGTTTCCCAATTTGTCCACTTTTATCATAATCGACCATAATGTCTTTAGATAAAATAGTATACAATGCCTCTGCTTCCGCTGATAATTTATTTGTTAAAGGCAAGACGGCCGCCTTAAAGGGAGCAAGGCTGGGATGAAGATGAAGAATCTCACGAGTTTCGCCGTTTGGTAACATCTCTTCTTCATACGCCTGTGATAAAATGGCAAGGAGCAATCGCTCCACGCCAACGGATGGCTCAACACAATATGGAATATATTTCGTATTGGTATCCGGATCAAAATATTCAAGGGATTCTTTTGAATGAGTTTGATGAGTTTTCAAATCATAATCAGTACGATCAGCAATTCCCCATAATTCCCCCCAACCAAATAAGAATTGATATTCAATATCAGTTGTTGCATTGGAATAAAAGGATAACTCTTTCGCATCATGATCTCGAAAACGGACCTTTTCAGGAGTGAGTCCACATTCAAGTAAGAAATCATAACAATATTGTTTCCAGTAGCTAAACCATTCAAGGTCAGTTCCTGGCTTACAGAAAAATTCTAACTCCATTTGTTCAAATTCACGAGTTCTAAAAATGAAGTTACCAGGGGTAATTTCATTTCTAAAGGATTTGCCAATTTGCGCAATGCCAAATGGTACTTTTTTACGAGTAGTTCGTTGAACATTTTTAAAATTGATGAAGATTCCTTGAGCTGTTTCTGGACGAAGATACACGGCATTCTTTTCATCTTCAATAACTCCTTGATTGGTTTTAAACATGAGGTTGAATTTCCGAATCGAAGTAAACCGACTTTCTCCACAAACCGGACAAGGAATTTTATGTTCTATAACATAAGCATCAATGGCTTCATCACTCCACCCATCAGCAGTTACCT
>JBAYFA010000146.1:0-3566 GCA_041667425.1 Bacilli bacterium | reverse complement strand
GCGAATATAAGATTAGAGCACAAATGAACACCAAATATATGGAATCATCTACTCGAGAAGCGACGGTTACCCATGTATTGAATTTATTAATTTCTGCTTTGACGTCTGCAGATATTCAATCGACTATTACTCCAGATGAGGGTCGTAATGTCCCATGGCATATGTATAATATTGAAGCATGTGATACCGCCAAGCAGGCGTTGATTGGCTTAGATGGACTGGCAGAACTAGTCCAAGTGCGACGGGATGGCATGATGAAGACCAAGGTGAGAGAACTGAAGGAAAGAGCTATTTTGTTTTTAGAAGAATTACTTGACGTCGGGGGCTATTTTCAAGCGGTTGAAAGAGGGTTCTTTGTTGATTCAGGAATATACCCTGAACGCAATGGAGATGGAATTGTTCGTTTTCAACAAGGCGGAATTGGGACTGAAAGCATTTATTCCCGAGATGATGATTATATGGCTCCAGTTACGGGTCATTTTGGTGATAATCATTACAAACGGTATGGAGTAAGTAATCCATCGGATTTAATTGGAGGATCAACCTTTGAAGTTCATCAAAAAATTAGATATATTGATGAACTGGATGAAGATAATGTTCACGAGCGGCTCAAAGAATGTGCTTTGTATCGACAACCCACTCATTTAAAACCAGAAGTTGAGTGGCGTGGAGATGGGACGTTGGTGGTTGATATGACCCTTCCCATTGATGCTCGCCACGCCAAAGCGGCAGCCTCGGTAATTGGGACAAAAATGAATTTAAAAGATGTTGAAGTGATTCATACAGAAATCCTTCATCCAAGTGAGGGAACGCGAATTCAAATCAAAGGAAAAGTTAATTTTGATATCGATATCACAACATTAACCCTTCCAAAAGAACCTGTTGTGATGAGTGATGAAGCCATTCGGACCTTTTTTAAAATTCATCCTTTAAAAATTATTGCGGGAACCGCCGGAGAAGATGAACATTCAGTGGGCTTACGTGAAATTATTGATATCAAACATGGAGGAATTGAAAAATACGGAATTGATGTTGACTATTTAGGAACGTCTGTACCAATTCAAAAATTTATTGATGCGGCGATTGAAACTAAAGCAGATGCCATTTTAATGTCCACGATTATATCTCATGATGATGTTCATTATAAAAACATGAAAAAACTTCATGAGTATGCCATAGAACGGGGAGTACGTAGTCGTCTTCTTCTCATAGTTGGTGGAACTCAAGTGACTAATAAGCTTGCTTGTTTACAAGGAATGGATGCGGGGTTTGGTCGAGGAACTAAAGGCAGTCATGTGGCGACATTCTTATTGAAAAAAATGGAAGAAACATTATGAAAGTTGATTGTTTGATTGCGGAAATTGGGAGTACGACCACGACTGTTAATGTATTTGATCATTTGACGTCTGCACCCCAATTTTTAGGTCAAGGATTAGCACTTTCAACTCCTAAAGATGTTCAAATAGGGTTAAAAGCAGCGATGGAAGATTTTAATGTGCGCCATCACCTGTCTATTGAACCCAATACCATTATGGCCTCTTCATCGGCTGCTGGTGGGCTCAAAATGAGTGTACATGGATTAGTTTATGATATGACGGTTAAAGCCGCTAAAGAAGCGGCTCTTGGGGCAGGAGCTAATATTAAGATGGTTACCTCCGGATTATTGAGTGAGGATAATCTCAATCAAATCAAACAACTCAATTTGAATATTATTATGATAGCGGGTGGAGTTGATTATGGGGAAAGTGAAACCGCTCTTGCTAATGCAGTAAAAATTGCTCAATTGAAATTATCAATTCCAGTGATTTATGCTGGAAACTGTGTCAATCATCATGCGGTTACTCAAGCATTTCAATCATCAAATCAACAAGATTATCTTATTATTTCTGAAAATGTATATCCTAAAATTGATGAAATCAATATTGAAGGGGTTAGAAGTGTCATTCATCGTGTTTTTGAAAAACACATTATTCATGCCCCTGGAATGAGTGATATTCATCAAATGGTGAATGGAGTTATTATTCCTACTCCAGGGGCTGTCTATGAGGCTTGTCGCTTGTTGCAGCAAACCATTGGTGAATTGGTATGTTGTGATATTGGAGGTGCTACCACGGATGTTGTTTCTATTGGAGCATCTCATAACATAGATACCAACCTATCCATTACTCCAGAACCGTTTGCTAAACGGACAGTGGAAGGAGATTTGGGAGTTTATATCAATCGCATGAATTTGGTCAATTTAATTGGACGGAATGAATTAATGCGAAAACTATCAATTAGTGAGGAAACCCTCCTCCATATATTAGATACTTATCAAGCAATACCCACCTCTCAACAAATGAAACTTACTAAATGTTTAATTGACGAAGCGTTAAAAGTTGGAATGAGGCGTCATGCCGGAGTTCTGCGTCATTATTATCAAGGAAGTTATCAAACCAACTTGATTGAAGGAAAAGATTTGCGACAAATAAAAAATTTTATTGCAACAGGAGGGGCCTTGACTCAATTGCCTGAGACCAAAGATATGATTCAATCGTACTTGGATTTACAAGATAGAAATAGTTTAAAGCCATCGTCTAAAACATCTATTTGGATTGATCGAGATTATATTTTAGCTTCTTGTGGAGTGCTTGCGAAAGTCAACCCCACTGCGAGTCTAGCTCTAATGTTACAAAGTATTGGATGGGAGGAACTACGATGTACCCAAGAATAACCATTTCTTTACCTAAACTAATTCATAATGCTCAAACACTCTTGCAACAATGTCAAGAAAATCATATTACGAGTTGCTTTTTGGTCGGAAAAGTAATGGCAGGGAATATCCAAGTGTTATCCCCGCTTGCGACGTTGGGCTTTTCATATTTGGCAGATTCCAGAATTCAAAATATAAAAGATTTTCAAGATATTTTGCTTCCGAAGGCCCTAATGCGCATTCCGATGATTAGTGAAGTGAAAGATGTGGTGACTTATTCTAATCTTGCTTTGGTATCGGAATTGGCCACTATTCAGGCCCTTCATGACGAAGCGAAACGCCAAGGCAAAGTATATGAAATAATATTTTTGTTTGATTTAGGAGATCTTCGTGAAGGAATATTTTATACGAGTCCCTATTTACAAATTATTGCCAAGGTTTTAACGTTACCAAATATTCATTTAAAAGGAATTGGAACCAATCTCACTTGTTTTGGGGGAGTGATTCCTGATGAAAAAAACATGGGTCAATTGATTGCTATTAAGCATGAGATTGAGAGTGTTTTTCAAATATCTTTAGAAATCATTTCTGGAGGAAATTCATCTGCTTTATATATGATAAATTCACTCCCTAAAGAAGTGAATAATTTGCGAATAGGAGAGGCTTTATTTTTAGGACGTGAAACGGCCTATGGGAAATCTCTTACTGGGTTTTACCAAGATGCATTTATGTTAGAGGTAGAAGTTGTTGAAGTACAGGAAAAACCAAGTTACCCCATAGGAACAATCACTCAGAATTCCTTTGGGGAAGTTCCACAGTTTGAAGATAGTAAAACGATGAGGCGAGCCATTCTTGCCATCGGAAAACAAGATGT
>JBAYFA010000145.1:0-3575 GCA_041667425.1 Bacilli bacterium | reverse complement strand
TTTTTGTTGAAGAGGCTATGAATAGACTATCAAGAGATTGATTCATTATCCATAACATATCAATAACATTCGAAATAGTTTTTTGATAAATAATTTCCTTTTCCCATGAATCATTATGAATAGAGGGCAATTTAATAATAATGCTAGTAATAGATTCTCGTTCTGTTGAAAATACATAAAACCGATAATAAGATTGTCGTTCTTGAAAATACGTAGTCAAAATCCGGATTTTATCATCTTCTCGTACTTCATGAATCAAATTAAGCCATTGATGAACCACGCTTAAAAGAGATGAATGAATATCATCACTTCTGTTTTGAAGAAATGAAATAACTTCCACCCCAAACAGTTGCATCAAACTAGCATTACAGGTTTTAAGACAAAGTAATCCATTGATCTGCTGATATCTTGCGTAGCCAAATGATCCATTTTTTATAAATGCATCATCGATAATGTTTTTCATAATAGCTCCTTATCTCAATTCATAAGCAATATGGTAAGGTCTTAGTAATAATTTATACAGTTAGCGCAACACTAATAATCATCATTAAGATAAATCCACTAATCAATCCGAAAGTTCCGAGATGAGAGTGTTCTCCCAAATGAGCCTCAGGTATTAACTCTTCAACAATCACATATAACATCGCTCCAGCCGCAAAACTTAACATCCAGGGCATTACACTAGATAAATAAATAGCAATAAATAATCCGAAAATTCCGAATATAGGTTCCACTATCCCACTAAGCATTCCATACGTAAAAGCTTTGGAATTTGAAAACCCTTCGTTTTTTAAAGGAAGAGTAACGGCCGCACCTTCTGGAAAGTTTTGAATTCCAATTCCAATAGCCAAGCCAATGGCTGCTCCCATGGCTTCACTCGTTCCCAAATGAATTGCAAGACCGAAAGCCAGACCCACAGCTAATCCTTCTGGAATATTATGCAGAGCAACAGCTAAATAAAGAAGGGTGGTTCTCTTCCATGATGATTTTAACCCTTCTGGATTTTTTGAGTCAAGATGAAGATGAGGAATCAAATTATCAATTAATAACAAAAATAAAGTTCCGAGAATAATCCCCAATGATACAATGAACCACGGGGGAAGAAGCCCAGATTCCGTTGTTTCTAAAGAAGGAATAATGAGCCCCCATACAGCCGCAGCAAGCATCACTCCTGCAGCAAATCCTAAAAAAATCTTATTAAATAGCACACTAACATTTTTCTTGAAAAAGAAAATGAGAGCAGCACCAAGGGTTGTCATTGTAAAAATATATAACAACCCAATCCCTGTAATAATATATGGATTTAATGAAGCAAACATGCAAATCTCCTTTTGAAAAAAATATAATCTTATTATAACATATTATTTTAACTTTTTAAATGATTTTGTTGTTAACACAACTTCAATACTAACACTATGAAGTTAATACAAAGGTAAATTGTTAAACATTTTCCAACAATTTTCATTTTACCTATTCAACCGTTTTTACTCGTTTTCGCATAATAAGTAAATGATGATGGGCAATTGAAGTAATATATCCTTGACTTTTTATAATCTTATCTATCACTTCTAATTCTGAAATTTTGATACGAACATTGAAATTAGGAAATTGCTCTTTTGAAGCAGCCGCATAATAAACCACTGCACCTGTATCATAAAAGTATCGATCAGAAACAGTTTCCTGTTGATCAAGTATTTCCCATTGTTCAAGATTTAACGATTGTATGTCTTTTCGAAATTGATTATGAACACGAAGAGATGAATCTGATAAAATAATCGATAAATTCATAGCATTCTTATGCCCTAATTGCACGGTAATTAGCAATCCTCCCGGTTTTAAAATGCGCCAATATTCTTGAAGATAAAGAGGGTTAAATTGACTAGTAAGAATATCAAAACTATCATTTGAAAATGATAAGTGGCCATAATCAGAGACGGGAATAATGTGAATCCCTAAAGGAGTCAATATTTTTTGACATAATCGATTATGCCCAGCACTTGACTCTATCAACGTAATCAATTGAGGATCATGTTTAATGCTACGTAATAATTCTCCTCCATTCGATCCAATAGTCAACAATGTACTATCTGGTTTTAAAAAAGAAGTAATAAGTTGATTATAATTCCAAGGAAGTAAAGCCATACTTGATCGATTATCAATACCTGCAAAATTACACCCTTGCTTCACTTTGGCTTTTCTTGCTTCGCGCAACCATTCCACAACATGATGAGGATAGCGATAATACAATCGCCGATCAATAAAAACGATAAGGCCGCCAAGGACACTAAACCCACCTAACAATACAAGAGCATTGATTAAGACTTGTTGCAATCCCAAATAATCAATATCAATAAATGGATATGGATAAGAGGAAATATACTCCCCTATAGGAAAACTATTATGTAGAGGGCCTCCCATTTGTGCCCTGACAATAGCAAACAAAAAATATGCAAAAGGAAATATCAAATTATATAAAACGAGTCGATATTGACTATGAGGATTTCTAACATGAAAGAAATAATCAAAAATCACCATCAATGGGACCACATAATGAACCAATGTACTTCCAATTTCAATTTGCATCCTTAGTGATTCTTCAATCATTGTTAAATATTCAGTTAAAAATGCTGAAAAAATAAGAAAGGTAACAGTAATGGTGAAAGTAATGACTTCATGAAGTCGATAAGAAAAATGAGGAATAGATCCTTCTTGAGTGGGATTTTTTAAATCTTTAATCCCTTTAATCACTAATAATGCATAAAAAATCGTTACAATGATATTGCTTTGAAAAGTATAAAAAACATATTTTTCATAATCAATCAAGCCATGTTTTAATTGTAAAAAAAGCATACCAGTTACCGAGCACACCACAATTAGTACACGATAAATTAAAATAATAATGCGTTTTAGTTTCATATTTGTATCCTTCATCATCCCTTTATTATATCATAATAGCCATTACTTTCCAACACAAAACAATGAATTATATAGAATAACATAATTTTTAAAAAACACCTTCTCTATAGAGAAGATGTTCGGATAAATTTAACTGTTTCAAGACCAGCTACAGCTCCTTCATACACTGCTTTTGCAATTTGAAGAAGACCACCTGTGGCATCTCCACACGCATATAAGCCTGGTATGTTAGTTGCCATTTTTTCATTAACCACGATTTTGCTATTATCAATTTCCGCTCCCAAAGTCCTTGCAAAAGAAGCAGATCCGGCAATTCCAACTGCAACAAATATTCCATCTAAGGCATTTACAGTGCCATCTTTCAACCGAACTCCCGTTACAAAATCATCACCTTCAATAGCATCAATTGGTGTTTCTATCACTTTAATTTGGGAATCAAGAATAAATGATGGCGTCTCCCCATTGGTAAAAATAGTAACTGCTTGTGCAGTATTAACGAGTTCTTTAGCTTCATGAAGCGCATATTCACCAGAACCAATCACAGCGACATTTTTTTTACGATAAAAAAACGCATCACAAATCGCACAATAACTCACACCTTTTCCTTCCAATTGAGTGAGATTCTTAATAGGAGGGGTTTTGCGAGATGCTCCAGTTGC
>JBAYFA010000144.1:0-3587 GCA_041667425.1 Bacilli bacterium | reverse complement strand
TGTAGATATTTATCGTGCACAAAATCGGGGAGGTAA
Source organism: Bacilli bacterium (assembly GCA_041667425.1). Taxonomy (GTDB): domain Bacteria; phylum Bacillota_I; class Bacilli_A; order ML615J-28; family CAG-698; genus JAQVOS01. Next base: position 3,551 of record JBAYFA010000144.1, on the reverse strand, counting down.
AGGGGTCACAGGAGCGAAGATGACTGAAGATGATTTTGTTGAACGAGTTATCTACACATCAACGCATGACACTTTGCTCTTTTTCAGCAATTTAGGAAAAATTTATAAGCTTCGTGCTTTCCAAATTCCATATTTTTCGCGAATCGCTAAAGGGCTACCTATTATCAATCTCTTATCTTTTGATGAAGGAGAAAAATTAGCGGCTGTTCTTAATATTGATGAAAAAGCTGAAAAAACAGGATTTTTACTGTTTGCTACTCGTCAAGGAATCATTAAGAAAACAGAAGTATTAGCGTTCCAAAATATTAGAACCAACGGAATCAAAGCCATTCTGCTCAACGAAGGAGATGAACTCTTTACAGTTGCTTTAACTGATGGAGAGAAAGATGTTATTTTAGGAGCATCCAATGGGAAAGCCATTCGCTTTAGTGAGGGTGATGTGAGACCAATGGGACGAATTTCTGCTGGAGTTCGAGGAATTAAAGTAGAAAAAACAGATCATGTTGTGGGAATGGCCATTGTATCAACTGATGGGGATGAAATTGTCATAGCAACTGAAAAAGGATATGGCAAACGGACCAACGTTGAAGATTTCCGCGTACAAATACGCGGAGGTAAAGGGGTAAAAGCCTTAAATATCACTCAAAAAAATGGAAACTTAGTGGCGTTATCCACCGTTCGTGGAGATGAAGATTTAATGGTTATTACTGATAAAGGAATGGTCATTAGAACACATCTTGATCAGTTATTAACCATTGGTCGAGATACACAAGGAGTTCGTATAATAAATCTAAATGATGGACACAGTGTTGCTAACATTGCCATTGTTCCAAGAGATGATGAAGAAGAGGATTTTGATGATCCTGAATTCAAAGAAGAATTTGAATTGGATTTAGAATACCAATTCATGGATGAAGAAGATAATGATCAATAGCCAATGATGGGGAAGTAGTAAAAAATGGATGCATGTAATAGAGAACCAGTGGTTGGTGGAAACTGGTATGCATTTTTTTGAATCCATCCTCGAGGTAAAGGGGAACCCTTTCGGACCGGCCGTTATCGGATCAAGTGAGATCATGGATCTAACTAGGGTGGTACCGCGGAAAAACATTCGTCCCTTTCATGGGGCGAATGTTGTTTTTATAATTAAAATTCATAGGGAGGAAATCATATGATTGATATTAAATTAATTCGGGATGATGTTGATTTGGTGATTCAAAAACTTTCAACGAGAAACAAAGATTTTGAATATTTACGAGACGTGAAGGCGATGGATGAACGTCGTCGACAATTGCTTGTTGAAGTGGAACAATTAAAAAATATTCGCAATGAAAAATCAAAATTAATTGGGCAACTAAAACGAGAGAAAAAAGATGCTACGGATGTGTTAGATAGTGTTGCTCATTTGGGAGCCGATATTGCATCAATGGATCAAGAAGTGGCAATGATAGAAGAAAAAATTGAATATGCTTTGCTAACTACTCCTAATTTATTGCATGCATCTGTCCCTATTGGAAAAGATGAAACAGAAAATGTTGAAATTAAGCGTTTTATGACACCGACTATGTTTGCTTTTACTCCTAAAGCTCATTATGAAATAGGGGAACAATTAGACATTCTTGATTTTGAACGGGCAAGTAAAATTACAGGAAGTCGATTTGTAGTCTATAAAGGATTAGGAGCTCGACTTGAGCGCGCATTGATTTCTTTTATGATGGATCTTCATGCGAAAAAAGGATATACGGAAATCATTCCTCCTTATATTGTTAATCGCAAAAGTATGACGGCAACGGGTCAACTTCCAAAATTTGAAGAAGATGCTTTTAAAATTGCCAATGGCAATGGCGATTGGTTTTTAAATCCAACAGCGGAAGTTCCTACTATTAATATGTATCGTGACGAAGTGATTGACATGAGTCAATTGCCACTTAAATTTTGTAGTTATACAATGGCCTTTAGAAGTGAAGCGGGTAGCGCGGGTCGTGATACGCGTGGACTTATCAGAACGCATCAATTTAATAAAGTAGAACTTATAAAATTCGCAGTTCCTGAAGAGGGATACTCTGAGCTTGAAAAAATGTTGCTGGATTCGGAAGATGTCTTGAAAGTTTTAAAAATTCCTTATCACGTTATCTCATTGTGTAGCGGTGACATGGGCTTTGGAATGGCCAAAACGTATGATATTGAAGTGTGGATTCCAAGTCAAAATACGTATCGTGAAATTGGGTCCATTAGTACTGCAGAAGACTATCAAGCAAGACGTGGAAACATTCGTTTCCGGCGAGATAAAGATGCTAAATTGGAATATGTTCATACGCTTAATGGATCAGGTCTTGCGGTTGGAAGAACCTTGGTTGCTATTTTAGAAAATTATCAAAATGAAGACGGGTCGGTTACCATTCCCGATGCGTTAGTTCCCTATATGATGGGTGTAAAGGAGATAAAATAAATGATGGAAATTGTAAAAAATATACAAGGAAAACAGTTAGAATACACACATTTTTTTGGATTTTTTAGCGATGAAAAAGAGCCGCCTGTTTCTGAACATTGTCAACCTAAATTAATGAAATATTTTAATCATTTAGGTATCAAAAAAGCGTTAGGAGATATGACTCCCCTTTATTTAACTGAAGCCGGATTACCCGCTCATATTATGCTTGTTTGTTTGGGAAATAAAAGTGATTATAATCTCAAACAATTCAATCAAATTTTAGTTAATGTTGCCACCAAATTAGAAGAACATTCGGTTATCAGTGTTGCGAGTTTTGCGCGTGAATTACCGTTTGAAATAATTCTTAAAAAAATGGTGCTCGCATTTCAATTTTATTCGTATCAATATGAAGAATGTAAGAGCGAAAAAAAGATTCTTCAACGAGAAGTATATTTTGCTGTTGAAGACGGATATGATCGGTTGATTGAAGAATACTATACGCTTGGAAACGCCATTAATAATACGCGAGATTTAGTGAATAAACCGTATAATTATTTATCAGCTTTAGACTTAGCTAATTACGCAGTATTGTTAGGAGATATTAACGAAAATGTAATTGTTCAAATTTTTAATAAGCCACAATTAGAAACATTAAAAATGGGGGCGTTTTTAGGAGTTAATAAAGGCTCTTTTGATGACCCAAAACTTATATATTTGACATATAATGGAAACACAGAATCAAGTGAATATATTGGGCTTGTTGGAAAAGGCGTGATGTATGATACGGGTGGTTATAGTATTAAAAGTAGTATGAATAATATGAAAGATGATATGGGCGGAGCTGCTACTGTATTAGGAGTTTTTGAAGCGTGTGTTAAGAATCAAGTCCAGGTCAATCTTAAGGTTGTTATTTGTGCGACCGATAATCGGATTGATGGAAAAGCTACCCTTCCGGATGATGTATTAACTTCAATGAACGGAAAAACAATCGAGGTTGTTTCAACTGACGCTGAAGGGAGATTAACTTTAGCAGATGCTTTAACTTTTATTCAAAAAGAAGGATGTAAAACCATCATTGATCTTGCGACCTTAACAGGAGCGGTGGTGGTAGCTTTAGGAG
>JBAYFA010000143.1:0-3607 GCA_041667425.1 Bacilli bacterium | reverse complement strand
ATTTAAATTAAAAGACAAACTTGAATTCTAAAAGATGATTTTAGAACTGTAGTTTGTCTTTTTTTCGTTTGATGTGGGAAAGTACTCAACCAGATTTGAATAGTTAATGATTTTTATGGTTGTCTTATGGTTGTTAAAAGTAAACTTTATTCTAACAACATAGTAAATTGGATCTTCACAACCCATTTTCCAAGAATATGAATTGTGAAAATAGTCATGGATTTGATTATTTCTCTTTACATTTTAGTTGAGTTTTGTTATTATTAGGGCTAAGGAGATATTAAAAAATGAAATATAATTTTAAACTTGTTCTTTTTGTTGGGATAGTTTTATTACTTGTGGGGTGTAGCCCGACACAATATACGGTTCGTTTTATAGATTGGGACAATACCACTATTTTAGAAAAAACACTTAATCAAGGAGACCTAATTGTTTCGCCGGTTAATCTAACCCGTGAGGGGTATCGTTTTATTGGATGGGATCAAGAATTCACTTATATTACGAGTGATCTTACAATAAATGCGCAGTATGAAATAAATACTTATCAGGTTCGCTTTTATGATGACCAAGAATCCTTATTAAAAGAAGAATTTGTGTTATTTGGAGAAAATGCAACCGCTCCTGTGGTTCTTAATCGGGATCAATATGAATTTAGTCATTGGGATTTGGATTTTACTGATGTTCGTTCTGATTTAGATATTACGGCTGTATTTGAAGAAAAAGAATATACCATTCAATTTTACGATGGATCAACTAAATTATCTTTGGGAATAACAAGTTACAAATTATCTGAAAATATCACTCTTCCCATGCCAACTAAAACTGGGTATGCATTTGCAGGATGGTTTTTATCAGATATATCACTATATGAGATTGTTGAAATAAAATCATCATTAGCAGGAAATTTAAGACTATATAGTCGATGGGTTAAAACAGATCAAAATCAATTCACTGCTCCTAGTAATGCCATTGAATTTATTCAAATTAATAAAAATCCTCATTCAAGTGGAAATGGATATGTTTATCAACCTCAGTTTCCTACAGGAGCACCAACGACATCAGTGACGCAATACAATTGGGAAAGTAGTAATATAAAAGTTGCAACCATTAGTAGCTATTCGTCGATTTCTATTGCTTCTGCGGGATATGCGATTATTACGGGTACTCTTAAAACGGATAGTAGTGTAGTTTATTATTGTGTTATTCAAACCTCTGCTGATGGAGTTGTGAAGGCAACCCTTGAAGAAGCCAATGCTCCTAGTTATGTGTTTGCTACTTTCCAATTAAGCGATGAGGTCAATATTGAAAAAATTGTTCAAAAAGGTGGGTTTGCTGTAGCCCCAACTGCCCCAGTTAAAGAAGGGTACATTTTTACAGGGTGGGTCGGAGAGAATCAAGAAACTATTTATAACATTACTCATGATACTACTTTTGTTCCTACCTATATTGCAGGGAATCACTCGTATGCGGGCAAAACCATCAGTATATTAGGAGATAGTATAACTACTTATGCAGGATATATTCCCGATGGATTTGCTCATTTTTATCCTTATCCAACTGCAGATTTGGCTGATATGAATCAAACATGGTGGATGAAATTCATCAATCATTATGGAATGGAGCTTCTTGTTAACAATTCTTGGTCAGGGAGTGCGGTTTCGGCTGGAGGATCTTCGGCCGGATATTCGATGGAAAGGCTTAAATATCTCTACATTGGTGAAGTAAAACCGGATGTTATACTTATTTTCATGGGAGCTAATGATGCACCAAGTGTTTATATTACTTTAGAACAATTTGATATTGCCTATGGACAAATGATTAACAACATTAAATCATCATCTCCCAATTCAGAAATTGTTTTATGTACACTTCCATCTATTTCTTTATATACAGCAGCTGATCAAGAAAGTCACAATGCTGTTATTAAAAAGTATGCTGCTATGTATGAAATCACTGTTATTGATTTTACGACAGCTTTTACAAGATCGGAATGTAGTCAATATTTAGTAGATTCTGCTCATCCTAATAAAGCAGGCATGGAAAAATTAGCTGAAGTTGCTATTCGTGATTTTGGTCAAGCCATTCAATAAATGATAAAACTGCTTAGCAAACGCTAAGCAGTTTTTATATTAAGATTATTTATTCATCTATTTATTTAATTTATTCGAAATCTAAAATAAAAAATTATATGCATAATTGATGTAAATTATATTGGTTTTGATTATAATAGAATAGTAGAAAGAGGTGTATTATGAATTTATATGAATTAACTGTTAAAAATATGTATTTAAAAGATGTTCCTCTATCACAATATCAAGGAAAAGTGCTGCTGATTGTAAACACAGCTATAAAATGTGGATATACTCCTCAATATGAGGGATTAGAAAAATTATTTCAAATGTATAAAGATCGAGGATTTGAAATTCTTGATTTTCCATGTAATCAATTTCTTCATCAAGCTCCAGGGTCAAATGAAGAACTTGCAAATTTTTGCCAACTTAAATATCACACAACATTCGAAACTTTCGGGAAAATCGACGTGAATGGAAAAAATGAAGAGTCGTTGTATCGATTTTTAAAAGATACTGCACCAGAAAAGAATGGGAAAAATATTAAATGGAATTTTACAAAATTTTTAGTCAGTCGTGATGGTCAATCAATCCATCGCTTTGAGTCTGCAGTGACTCCTGAGGCGCTTAGTTCAAAAATCGAAGCTTTATTATAAGAAAAAGCCAGGATTAATTGTCCTGGTTTTCATTTTTTAACTCATAATTTGCAAAATAGAGTTGTAGTAAATTTATTTTTCCAATTGTTAATTTTCGTTTTTCAAATATGAATTTATCAATGGCTTCCCAAATGCAAACCCAGCTAACAATGGTGAAAATTTGTTGAATTGCAAAGACAAAGATGTCTGATTCTCTTATAAAAATACTTACTCCTAATGAGAGAAGTCCCACTAGTAGTAATACGAAACTGATTAAGTTCACTTGTTTAATTTCTTGATTTTCATGATGAATCATTTTAATGATTTCACCTTGAATAGCTTGCTTAAATTGAGTGATTTGATCAGAAATATTATCTTTTTCTTCAAATGTTAACATGAGTGTTAAATTCACATTAGCGGGTATGTAATTTGCTTCTAGTAATAGCCGTTGAATAATATCTAAGGTTCGACCTCGAGAGTATGCTCCAGAGACGATTTTTAGATCAATCATTCCTTCATCAACGTGATGAGTGTAGTATTTGAGTTTTTTCTCAAGTGCTTGAAGTTTTTCTTTTCGTTTATGGTTTTGAACGAAAGATTCTTTTTTCTTTAATGGATTCATATTATTATCACCATTGTTATTTTACCATAAAGCCTTTACTTAATCCACATAAATCGTGTTGTAAATTTTTATAAAAAATGTTATAATATTCAAAAGCGAGGTAAATTATGAAATTATCCTTTTTTAAAACAAAAATTTTTGTATCATTTTTATTAGTAATAGTTCTTTTGGCTCTATCTGGTTGTACAAAAACGATTGATGCCACAGGACTTGCCTTTGATTCGCCGACTTTAACAATAACAGTTGGTGATAGTGAAACCTTAGTGGTAGGAATTAGGCCT
>JBAYFA010000142.1:0-3621 GCA_041667425.1 Bacilli bacterium | reverse complement strand
CGAAACGTCATGAAATATTTGGGCATGGCCGTATTCAAATATGCTCGAGCCACAAAATTAATCGAACGTTTATCATCTTCCATAAGAAAGTTAAGTTTTTGAGCAACTTTCTTTTCATTATTAAGTCCATGCTCTTTGCGAGCTTCTCGCATTTTTTTAGCCAATTTCCAATACATTCCCACCTTAGCTAAAGGTGCTTCTAAATTAAAATAATTATAGGCAGGGGCGAGTAACACCAAGCGATGAATAGGATACTTGCAAGCCAAATTAACTCCGAGAGCTCCTCCCATCGAAAATCCAATTACATCAATAATTTGATATCGTTTTGCAAGATTTTGATAGGTCATTTCTAAAAGTTCAAAAGTCGCTTCTTCAGTAAATTCTTCTTGATTAAACATAACACCATGACCTGGGAAATGAATACAATGAACCAAATCATATCGCGCTTTGAGCAAATCAATAATTGAAGCAAAATCATTTTCATCACTTAAAAACCCATGTAATAATAATACACATTTCATATAGTTTCCTGTTCTGTGGACGCAGGCTTTTTAGTAAACAATTTTACGATTCGATTAGGAATAAAACTCAATACATCTTTCATCACAATCGGTAAAGCTTGCATTGATTCCTTAATAGCTTCACGACGAATCACCGTTTTAGTTGCTTCTTTCACATCTGAAAATAAATATCGACGAGCAATAAATCCAATTCGAAGCGTTAAAAGAGCATTAGACATTCCTTGAATAAGGGAAGAAGCAATGGGTTTTACTAATGGAATCTCTGCTAAAAAATTCGCAGTCGATTGAGGAAAGACATCGTTAAAATCCAGTCCTTCTAGTGTTTCAGCAACCAACGCTGTTCCGATAACATTAATCGATAATTTTCCTAATTTTGAATAGGATGGCCGAAACCCGCATTTTAAAACAATCTCTTTAATCATCTTTAAATTAACAGATAAAACCGTTAACATATCGAGACGCCCATTTTGGGAAATAGCCGTAGAAATCATGACCGTGGTTGCATTTCTAATAATGATACTTCGAATTTCTTTTTTAATGGATGTGTTAAATATTTGATTCAAAGCAAGTCGCAAGTCTTCATTATTCTTAAAACTCGCATTCAATGTATTAACTTCTTCATCCTCTAAAACATTATTTTGAATAATATTTTTCGCAACTCGTTTATATATTCTGCTATTTCGATGGTTGTTTTCTTCCATCGTCGTTGTAATCGAAAATGTGGGGGCGAATAAAATAATTCGAATCGGATTAACAATAAGAAAATAGACCAAAAAAGCATAAATAATATAAAATCCATATTCTACATACGGATGGATTGTGCGTAATTTTTCTCCAAGAGAAATAGCTGAACTCACAATCATCAGTAAAATCACAATTCCAACTCCTATTAAGATTAAAATCCAAAAACGATTGCGCTTATTCATCATAACCTCCTATGACTGTTTTTTGTTTTCCTTCATCCACAGACAACAATCTTCCAAATACATGGGCTTTGCATACAAGAATCCCTGCCCATAATCACAACCCATATCCATTAAAACGGATAAAGTATCTTGATTTTCTATGCCTTCAGCAACCACCTTAAAACCCATCCCATGGGCAAGGTCGATTATGGCTCGTACTAAAATTCTAGTGTTTTTATTGGTCGTAATATTCATCGTAAATCCACGATCTATTTTTAATTTTTTAAATGGTAAATCTCTCAAATAAGCTAAAGACGAATATTCGTTTCCGAAATCATCTAATACCACGGCAATTTTGTTGGCAACAAACACTTTAAGCAACGCCTCAGCTGCTTGTTTGTTCAACATAAAAGTTGATTCAGTAATTTCAATTTCAATCGCTTGATCAGGTAAATTTGCATGTTTTATTTGATTAATCATTGTTTTAATAAGTGCCGGTTCATATAAATTTCTTGACGATATATTCAATGAAATTTGAAGATTATCTTTTACTTTTTGAAACGTAGGATAATCACTGACAACTCTTGCACATACCCATTCACTCACTTGATTAATAAGACGCGTTTTCTCGGCCAAAGGAATAAATTCTCCTGGAGATAGTATAGAATTATGATGTCGCCAACGAATCAGCGCTTCCATTCCAATACAAATATTTTCTTTTAAATCTATAATTGGTTGATACATCATTAATAATAAATTATCTTTAATGGCTTGAGGGAGTTCTCCTAACAATTTTAAAGCACGTTGATCTTGTTCATAGGCTTGATTATAAATTAAATATAGTAAAGCATGGCGTTTTGCATACAGGGCAGCCACATCACTTTCATGAAAGCGATCCATCATATTATCAACTTCATTTGATAAACTAACTCCAATTGAATACTCAATATAAATAGGAATGGCTCCACTCATCAAGTTTAACTGTTCTAAACAAGCCATCAAGGACCCAATTAATCCTTCGTAATTTGAAGTTGCTATCTCAATCCAAAAATGACGTTCATCCACATACATGACATGACTACCGGCCGGCATAAATTCACATATTGCGTGATATAGAATCGTATGAATTTTACTATATGCATCTTTACCAATCAACAAAATCAAATCATCATGATTACTAATTTGAATTGTCATAGCAATTGCATTTGATATCCCAGCATCTTCTCTCTTTTTTTCCAAATAATGGTTCACATTGGGAATTCCTGTTACTAAATCATGAGTATGATGTTCATGAAGGATAGTATTTTGAGATTTAATATAATGAAGAAGTCCTCCTATCATGACTCCAATGGCCATGAAATAAAGAGTTCGATATAATGAATTGATAAATGGTTCTCCCATTCCATTCATAAATTCTAGTGACATCAAGGGTCCTACTAGTATTCCAGCAATAAGACCTGTTAATGCTGCAAACCATGGACCCATAAAGATAGCAGCAATAAGAATAGTAATATACATGGTGTGAGAAAAAGCACTGGGAATCCCACCAGTTATATGAACTATAACGGTATTACATATCAATGACAAAGCAATCACGCCACCCGCCCAATATTTAGCATGCTTGGCAGGATAAAATATAGCATTAAATAATCGTTTCATGGTTGCCGCTCCTTCTTTAGTGGACTAATTGATACCCTTGTTTTATTATAGTACTATCATATCAATAAAGAGAACACTTGTCAATGTAAAACCGATACTCATTTTATCAATTTTATAGATAATTGACTCATTTATTACCCATTTTTTCAATTTTATAATAGTAATTTCCTTTTTCATCATTTAAAGTAAAACCCACCGATAAAATGTTTATCGGTGGGTTATTTCATTCTTGATTGATCTTTTTTTCCACATAACGAGAACTCATACATTGTAAAAGACTTGCATAGTTTAATCGAAATGGAATAATATCCCCCACTTGACAACAGCCTTTAACCACTTGAACTATTAAATGATCACTACTAGAAGCCAATAACTTTATATTCAAATCCATGGGAATGAGATGATGGTAATCGACATCTTGTTTTCCGATGGCAAGAATGGCTCGCCTCATCGTTTTACTATCTTCAAACTGTGGAACTTCCCCAAAGGAATTCTGAGTGATTGTTCCTATGGGGTAACTTGGTTTTTCCTGTACT
>JBAYFA010000141.1:0-3644 GCA_041667425.1 Bacilli bacterium | reverse complement strand
TTGCCACTCCTGCCGATGCCGCATTAATGATGCAGCTTGGAGCAGAAGGAATATTTGTTGGGTCAGGTATTTTTAAATCTGGCGACCCTAGAAAAAGAGCATCCGCCATTGTAAGGGCTGTGAGCAATTATAATGATGCCAAATTAATTGCGAATTTAAGTGAAAATATAGGGGAAGCAATGGTAGGCATTAATGAACATGAAATCGAAATCCTTATGGCAGAAAGAGGAAAATAATACGATAATTGCAGTTTTAGCCCTACAAGGAGCATTTATTGAACATGAAAGAATTCTTTCAGAATTGGGAGTTTCCTATTTTGAACTTCGTCAAAAAAAGGATTTAGATAAACAATTTGATGGCTTAATTATTCCCGGAGGAGAAAGCACCGTCATGGGGAAATTGCTTGATGATTTAGATATGCTTGAGGTTCTTAAAAAACGTATTTTAGAAGGCTTTCCAGTATTTGGAACGTGTGCTGGTTTAATTCTTTTAGCAAAGCAAATTGATAATACTGATATAACTTATTTGAGTACCATGGATATCGTTGTGAAAAAAAACGCATATGGACGACAACTAGGGAGTTTCTATACTGAAAATTATTTCAAGGGAATTGGAAAAGTTCCAATGACTTTTATTAGAGCACCCTATATCATCAAGACTTCTGATCAGGTTGAAATTCTCTCAGTAGTTAATGCTCATATTGTTGCGGCCCAACAACATAATCAATTGGTAACGGCTTTTCATCCTGAATTAAACAATTATCTACTAATACATCAATATTTTATCAATATGGTCAAAAAATATATGGCAAAATAATGCATAAAAGTGATTTATTATATCTACATTTTTTATAGCCAATATATTAATCATCATATTATTTACAATAAAAAATCTTGATACTGTAAAATGGTATCAAGATTTTTTTGTTTAAAATGAATGCTTTTTTTACTTGTTATTTACAAACAAATCAATAGATCCCAATATTTTATAAATAGTCATCAATACTATATATAATTCCTATTAATCTCTAGTGATTTTTATCATGGATTCTAATAATCCCTTTTGATTCATTAATTCATCATAAGTACCGCATTCAAACAATTTACCATCCTTTAGAACTAAAATAGCGTCATATTGAGATAATATTTTATCCTCTAATCGATGAGTAACAACAATTTTGGTCGTATGATCAAGTGAAAGGAGTTCATTTGAAATATTAAAAGATGTTTCATTATCTAAAGCTGATGTGGCCTCATCAACTAACAATATTTTAGATTTCCGTAAAAGTGCTCTTGCAATAGAGATTCTCTGCTTTTCACCTCCAGACAAATTACTTCCTCCATCCCCACATAAATAATCAATACCCTTTTCATCAATCATTTGTTTTAACCCTGATTTTAAGATGGCATGCTCAATTTCCTCATCTGGATATGCTTTAAACATCGTGATATTGTCAATAATGGTACTATCAAACACAAACACATTTTGTTCAATTAATGATACAATCTCAAATATTGAAGAAGCATTCATATCTTTGAGTGATACCTCATCGTATGAAATATCCCCTTCATAATTTAAATTGGCGGCAATAATCAAATTCAATAACGTTGATTTACCAGATCCTGAAGCACCAACTAATGCATATGATTTGTTTTTATCGAATTTAAAACTAAGATCATCTATGATTATTTTTTCATCATATGAAAAATTTAAATTTTGAATCGTGATTCCCCTATTAAATGTAGCAATATGGCCGATATTCGTATCCCTATTCACTTCTGCCAATTTGGCCATTTTGTCAATTAATGGTATAGCCGCTTTTCGATAAACTAATAATCTTGGAATCTGTTGAATTGGATGTATAACATAATTCATCAATTGAACAAATAACATAATCGTTCCTGCTGTAATTGCTTCACCACTCACACTTAAGTATGCCCCAAATATAAATACCCCCATTTGGGCTATGATCCCTGAGGTAGTACCAATTAATCCGATATTTAGGGTTGTTCTTTTCTTGGCTCTTTTAGCGTCCTCTATTTTATCATTATTTTCTTTAAACATTCTTTTAATGGTATCTTCTGCTCTAAAACTTTTAATAACGCTAAAACCTTCTAAAGTATCTTCGGTAAAGTGTAGAAAACTAGCATTTTCAGTGGATACCTTTATTTCTCTTGCTTCAGCTTTTTTTCTAACCATAAGAATAGATATGACTGGAACAAATGAAAAGCACACAGCAACGATTGTTAAAGGAATATTATAAATCAACATGATAATAAAAGCACCTACAAAGGTAACAGTGGATGTAATCATATCAAAAATACTAGAAATGTAATTTTCTTCTATGGTATTCATATCATTAGTTAAGGCACTAATAAATTCTGAACTCCCTTTTTTTCTAAACGAAACAATATCGTTTTCAATAATTTTGTTAAATGAGTATACTTTATATTGTCTAGTACATTTATAAATATATTTTGGAAATAAAATATTGTTGATAAAAAACACCAGTACAAAAAAAACGATAAAAGCACCTGTAATCATGATAATATATAGTAAGTCATCTAATACTCCTGAGGTTGCTATATCAATAATTTGTTGAACTATAATGGAAATTGTTAGTTCAACTACAGATATTAGAATGCTTAAAAAAATTAAAACGACAAATAATGCTTGATTGTCTTTTTTAAACTGATTAATAAATTGAGTTCTTATTAGCAAGTTTTTCTTTATGTTCATTTAATCTCTCCTTCAATGATTGTAATTTATTTTAAAAATGTAGAATAATATAGGAATTTTTTATATGATATCATTATAGTATAACATTGTTACGTTGTCAAGCATATTTCGCAAAATAATGTTATATTAAGGAAAACCACACTGCGAAGTGTGGTTAATTATTATATTTAATATTATCTATATATCATCCATAAGTATTAACTGTATTCATTGTTTGTATTATATTAGGTAAAAATACAAATCAATAAATCACTATCATAAGCAATTCATGGATTATAATATAAAAATAGATAAACTGATTTCAATTATTACAATCGAGTATTATTAATCTATTTCTTTTCCATCTATCTGTTTAGTGAAACAACGTCTTCTTTTGTGTTCTATATATTCAAAACTATTCCATTGGGACTGGATGGCAATGTTTTGCTCTAACTCAGGACCAGTCTCTGCATATTTAACGCCCTTTTTAATACCCATGGTAATGGCATCTTCCATAATTAAAGCAGTAACCCCTTTATTTTGATGCTCAGGATCTACAGCGATAATATAAAAATCAAGTGTATCATATTTTTTGAGTGCTCTTAACATTCTAATCCAACCAAAAGGAAATAGTTTTCCTTTATTTTTTCTGCTAGCTTGACTTAGCGAAGGAATAGTAAAACCAAAGCCTACAACCTTATCTTCTTTATCATAGACAACCCATACGTAATTCAGATCAGCTATCGGTACGATTTGATTGACGTAATAATCTACAACATTATTTGGAATTGAAAGAAATCCATACAATTTTTTATATGCATCATTGATTACGACAAACGCCTCATATATAAAAGAAGTGATATCGGCCCTCGATTTCGGTTTATATAAACGATAACCATATCTTTTTCGAACAATTTCAGCCCCTC
>JBAYFA010000140.1:0-3672 GCA_041667425.1 Bacilli bacterium | reverse complement strand
AGCAAGTGATAAAAATGAGACATTTAGGATCGACCATCCTTATAAAAACCCCCGCAACAACTTATTGTTGTGAGGGGGATGAGTGTTGTTGTCAATTTTAGTATTTTCCTTTAAACGATTCATAAAGGTCATAATGGCTATGAGCCATTCCTAATCGTTGATAGGTTTTTTGAGCAGAATTGTTCATTCGGTCAACAGTTAAGCGAATTCCACAAATATGAGGATTTGTTTTCACTAATTGGTCAATATAGGCATATAAGGAAGTAAAGACACCTTGTCCGCGGTATTGGGGATGGGTATAGACACTTTGAATCCACCACCAAGTAGCATTTCTCCAGTCACTCCACTCATAGGTAATGAGTAGTTGCCCAACGATCATTTGATTGCGCTCATCGACCCAATAACATCCTTTTAGGGGATCTTCTAAAACATTATTGACTCCTTGTTTGACGATGGCTGGGTCGAGCGTTAAGTTTTCTGTTTCTTGAGCTAAGTATAAATTGTATAAAATGAGAGTTTCGAGATCTTCTTGGGTTGCTTTGCGAATCATGCGTATCACCTCTTGCTCTTATTATATGTGAAATCATCTAAAAATGCAATCATCATTTTGTGGTTTGATATATTGAGAAATATATATCAATATGATATAATATATAGAGAGGTGAATGGCTTATGCGATATGAAAAATCATGTGGCGCTCTTATTTATCGCATTTTTCGAGGATCCCTTGAAGTATTGCTGGTAAGACAATTTCCTGGTGGTCACTGGGCTTTTCCCAAAGGGCATATGGAAGCCAATGAAAAAGAAATAGAGACAGCTATGCGGGAGGTTCAAGAAGAAACAGGATTATCTGTTTCAATTGATCAAGGGTTTCGCAAGAGTGTCACGTATTTAGTTGCTCCTAATGTTGAAAAAGAAGTGGTATATTTTGCTGCTATTCCCTTAACTAGCATTATTCATAGGCAAATATCTGAAATTCAAGACATTCAATGGACGACTTTTCCTGAGGCCTTGAATAAAGTTACTTTTAAAAATGATCGAGGGACGCTTTTAGCTTTAGAAGATTATCTGAAAAGGAGTTGATTGTTATGATGGAAGTCAGAGTCGCAACGGTGGATGATGCCACCATTATGGGAGAAATTCACTATTATACGTGGCTTTCAACGTATTCTCGGCTTATCGATCAAGGGTTTTTAAAGTCCCATTCTATTCAAAAAAGTACTCATTACTTTCAATCTATTCAATGCATCAACCATTTAGTTGGTATCATCAATAATCAAGTTATTGGTTTTATTGGTTATGGTCCGTCTCGTGAAGAGTCACTTCCCAATTATGGAGAAATAACGGGACTTTACATTTTAAAGGCGTATCAACAACAAGGATATGGAAAAATTCTTCTTCAAGAAGCCCTAACCGTTTTAACAAAAATGGGATATTCTCAATATTATTTATGGATATTGGCGGAGAATCAAGGGGCAATGCATTTTTATGAACAAAATGGATTTTGCCATGATGGACAAACTAAACAACATTTATTAGGAAAACCCGTTATTGAACGACGGTATCTAAGAAAGGAGTTATATGGCCCAAACAATTAAAATGGAATGGGAACATGGATTTAATGGAACCTTGATTGCTCCCAATGGGACATTTGCAATTGGAAATGAATCGGGGAAATTGTTACCTTATAATATGCTTTTTGGAGCATTGGGATCTTGTTTTTATTCAACTTTTTTAGATATTGTTGAAAAGAAACGGCTTCCTTTGGAAGGAGCAAGTATCAGGATTCAAGGAACTCATCGGGAAGAACTACCCTTTACTTTGAATCATGTAATCATGGACATTGTCATTAAAGCTACTGGAAATGAAGAAAAATATTTACGTAGTATTGAACTCAGTAAAAAATATTGTTCAATTTTCACAACCGTTAGTCAAGTTGCTGACATCGTTGTAAATGTTCAATTTGAAGCCGAATAAAAAAAGATTCTCATAGGGTGAGCGCGGTTTCTTAAAACTTAAAAAATGATTACAATTGAATATGTATATGTTATAATAAGATGTCCTTTTATTAAAAGATTGCATATTGAAAAATATAATTAGGAGGAATATTAACCCCATATATCAATATGCTTATTAAAATGGGTTAATGTGTATGTATGAAAAAGTTTTTAACTATTTTTATGATTTTACTGTTTGCTGTTATGGCATCGGCTTGTACGCCAAAACATGGATTAACAATCCCCGATGTTGACAAAACTTTGCAATTGTTGGTTGGTGAGACTCAATTGATAACACCGACGTTGACAAACGAAACTGACGTTTTAAATTGGACATCTAGTGATGTAGCCATTGCTACCGTCAATAATGGAACGATTCAGGCGATTTCTGCTGGAACTGCTACTATTACTGTTGTGATTCAAGGAACGAATGTCAGTGAAACCGTCATGGTGACGGTGTCATATGCCGCTTCAACGTCTGTTACTATCAATGGTAATGGAACCGTTATTATTGGAACGACTCTTCAATTAACAGGGGTTGTCCTACCAAGTAATGCGAATCCAGCATTAACATGGGCATCAAGTAACGAGAGTATTGCGACTGTGAATAATGGGCTTGTGACAGGGGTTGCCGTTGGAACGGTGACAATTACAGCGACTGCTCAAGGAACAAGTCTTAGTAAAACGGTGACAATCACCGTGATTACTCCAGATCCAACAGGAATTACTGTTGCTGGTGTGGATACTGTTGAAGTGGGAAACACTGAAACATATACGGCTTCAGTTGCTCCAACACTGGCTAGCCAAGTAGTGACTTGGTCTGTTGATGATTCACTTATCGCAACGATTAATTCAACAACAGGTGAACTTACGGCTCTAAAGGGTGGTAGTGTTGTTGTCACGGCGACTTCAGTGTCGAATAATACCATAACAGGATCAAAAACTGTTACGGTCACTCATCCTGCACCAGTGTCTATTAATATTGTTGGAGATGATGAAGCGCCAATGGGAGTTGATATTGCTTATACAGCGACCGTTTCCCCAACTCATGCTATTCAAACGGTAACATGGTCAGTGAGTGATACGTCAAAAGCGACTATTGAAGCTGAAACTGGAGTGTTAACGGGAATTGCATTGGGAATGGTGGAAGTTCGCGCGACTTCAACGGTTCTTGGAACGGTTGTGGGTGTGAAACAAGTGACGGTTATTCAATCTATGCCAAATACCATTACTATTAGTGGCGACCAATTTTTGTTGGTAGGAACTTCAAGCACACCTTATAGTGCTACTATTGCTCCTTCATCTGCCGAACAAGGTGTGAGTTGGTCAGTCAATAATACCTCTATTGCTTCTATTAATGCCACAACAGGTGTCTTAACTACTGTTGCTGCGGGAACGGTTATTGTTACAGCGACCTCAACCATTCTAAATACAATAAAAGGTATGATGACTGTTGTTGTATATACCAATCAATCGCTCGTGATTGATGATGGATATGCATCTCTTGATATGGGTGCTAAAGTGACATTGGGAACAACCGATTATTATTTTGGTTATACAGCATTTGCTAATACGGCTGATTTAACTGGAAAATTAATGGATGACACAACGGTTGAATTAAAAGATGGAACTTATAGTGGAAACTTCACGGTTGACAAAAATAATGTTTCTTTCT
>JBAYFA010000139.1:0-3684 GCA_041667425.1 Bacilli bacterium | reverse complement strand
GGTCTTGAAGCGGCGCTAAAAAGTGGAAATGTGGCTGGTTATCAAACTATTGATGTTAAAGCGACGTTATTTGATGGAAGTTATCATGATGTTGACTCTAGTCAAATCGCATTTGAAGTCGCAGCCTCTATGGCTTTTAAAGCATCAAAAGAAAAATGTAGTCCGGTCTTACTTGAACCGTTGATGACTGTTGAAGTCGTTGTTCCGGATGAATACGTTGGAAATGTCATTGGTGATTTGACCTCACGTCGTGGACGAATTGAAGGTCAAGAAAACCGCGGACATGCTTCCAGTGTAAAAGCAACTGTTCCGTTATCGGAAATGTTCGGTTATGCAACAGCTTTAAGAAGCAATACTCAAGGTCGTGGAAATTACGTTATGCAATTTTCAAGATATGAGGAGTGCCCTCGATTTGTTGCTGAAAATGTTGTGAAAAAACGCATGTCCTAAATTTTTGTGTTAAAACACTTGCATTTTCAATGTAAATAAGATAGAATATAATAAATAAAACCATTATAGGAGGAATTTTAAAAATGGCAAAAGCAAAATTTGATCGGTCAAAACCGCATGTAAATATTGGTACCATTGGACATGTTGACCATGGGAAAACCACTCTTACATCGGCTATTACAAAAGTTTTAGCAAAACAAAATCCTAACAACAAAATTTTAGATTATGGAGCTATCGATAGTGCTCCTGAAGAAAAATCTCGCGGAATTACTATTAATACCGCTCATGTAGAGTATGAAACAGCTAAGCGTCATTATGCACATGTAGACTGCCCAGGGCATGCTGACTATGTTAAAAACATGATTACTGGTGCTGCCCAAATGGATGGTGCTATTCTAGTTATCGCTGCAACTGATGGACCAATGGCGCAAACACGTGAACATATCCTTTTATCACGTCAAGTGGGTGTTCCTCGGTTAGTCGTATTTTTAAACAAATGCGATGCAGTTGATGATGAAGAATTATTAGAACTCGTTGAAATGGAAATTCGTGAATTATTAACTGAATATGATTTCCCAGGCGATGATATTCCAATTATTCGTGGATCTGCATTAAAAGCAATGGAAGGCGATCTTGAAGCTGAAAAAGCAATTGTTAAATTAATGGAAATTGTCGACGAATATATTCCTGATCCAGTTCGTGACACTGACAAACCATTCTTAATGCCAATTGAAGATGTTTTCACTATTACAGGCCGTGGCACTGTTGCAACAGGTCGTGTTGAACGTGGAACCATTAAAGTTGGAGAAACTGTTGAAATCATTGGTATTAGAGATACTCAATCAACGGTAGTAACAGGCGTTGAAATGTTCCGTAAACTTCTTGACCAAGCACAAGCTGGTGACAACATTGGTACACTATTACGTGGTGTGACTCGTGATGATGTTGAACGTGGACAAGTTCTTGCAAAACCAAAAACTGTAACTCCACATACTGACTTCTTAGCACAAGTTGTGGTATTAACTAAAGAAGAAGGTGGAAGACATACTCCATTCTTCTCAAATTATCGCCCTCAATTTTATTTCCGTACAACTGATGTAACTGGAGTTATTGAGTTACCAGAAGGTATTGAAATGGTTATGCCAGGCGATCATGCGAACCTCATTGTAAAATTAATTCATCCAATCGCAATTGAACAAGGAACTAAGTTCTCAATTCGTGAAGGTGGACGTACTGTCGGTGCTGGTAGCGTAACTGATATTCTTAAATAAATGTAAATAAATTAAAAAAGCCAAGCGTTTGCTTGGTTTTTTTAATTAAATTCATCTAAATAAATTGATAAATCCTCAGTGTTGACAACAATTTTTTCACTTTTTGAGGTTGGTAGATTTTTTCCAATATAATCAGCTCGAATAGGAAGTTCTCGATGTCCTCGATCAACTAAAACAGCTAATTGGATTTTGTCGGGACGTCCATAATCTAAAAGTGCATCCATGGTGGCTCGTACACTTCGTCCTGTAAAGAGAACATCATCGACAATGACGACAGTTTTATTGGCAATATCAACCACTTGTCCATCTTCAAATGGACTATTTCCGAGATATTCTTTGGTATCATCACGATATCCGCGAATGTCAATGGCATAGGTAGGTATGTCGATGTCTGCGAATTTTTTTAAATTTTCTTGTAAAAGAAGAGCAATTGGAAATCCTTTTTTTAAAATTCCAACAAGCACGACTTGATCCAATGCTTGATTGCGCTCAATGATTTCGTGAGTAATTCGCTTTAACATTTTATTGACTTGATCGTTGTTCATAATTTCTTTCATCATATCCTCGTTTCTATTGACAGGTGGCGATTGGATGAATTAAATATAATTATCAAAATTGTGTAGATCTGATGATCATGCCAACTTACGCCCCTGATTAGCTTATATCGGTTGATTTCAACCTTTAAATCATTATAGCATAGTCATCATTAAAAATAAAGATGTGATTGATAAAAAATTAAATAAATATTTATAAAAACTCTTGCAATTCATTTTAAAGTATGTTAAAATGCTTGCAGTATAAGTCCTTTAAGTGATGCCTGTGAGCATAACAAGGTAACGTTCATAACAAACACTACCCATTTAAAGGACACCATGAGGTGTCTTTTTTTATGAAATGACTTGTACAAATAGAAAGAAGGAGAAAAAAAGATGGAAAACAGTAAACTATTGATTGATATCCAAGAAAAACCAAAAAGTATTGGTAAATGGATGATTTTAAGTTTTCAACATGTCTTCGCTATGTTTGGTGCCACGGTATTGGTTCCTTTACTTACTGGATTAAACGTTGGCGTTGCTCTTGTCGCTTCTGGTATTGGTACATTAATTTACATTGTTTGTACGAAAGGAAAAGTTCCTGTTTATTTGGGAAGTAGTTTTGCTTATATTGCTGCTATTCAAGTGGCTAGAGGGTATGACCCTGTGACAAATACTTTCGCAATGGGTCCTCAAAGTGCCTTTATTGGAATTATGGTAGTTGGTATTATTTATGCCATTATTTCTACGATTATTCGTTTCACTGGAAGTGGATGGTTAAAAAAACTCTTACCTCCTGTAGTGATTGGGCCTATGATTATCATTATTGGATTGAGTTTGGCGCCAACTGCAGTTTCATCGGCAGGATTAATGGCGGGAGGTGATTGGAAATCAATCGTTATCTCGGTAGCAACGTTCTTTGCTGTTGTCGGATTTGCTCTTTTAGGTAAAGGCTTTATTAAAGTTGTTCCCTTTTTACTTGCCATTTTGGTAGGATATGTTTTATCTGTTGTTTTTGGAGTGGTTAATTTAGAAACGGTATTCAGTGGAAGAGAGTTCTTTGTTCTTCCTGAATTTCAATTTCTAGGAACATATAAAGTTGATTTTTCTGCTGTTTTGATGTTTGCTCCATTGGCTTTTGTTACTATTGCTGAACATATTGGTGATCATGTTGTCTTAGGAGAAATTACAGGACGTGATTTTTTAGTTGATCCAGGACTAGACAAAACCATTTTAGGTGATGGTATTGCTACATTTGCAGCTGCTGCAATTGGTGGACCTGCTAATACAACCTATGGAGAAAATACAGGAGTGGTTGCATTAACAAAAGTTGGTTCAGTGTGGGTTACAGGACTCGCCGCTATTTTTGCTATCTTACTCGGTTTCTTTGGTTGGATTCAAGCGTTTATTAGTAGTATTCCTTGGGCTGT
>JBAYFA010000138.1:0-3735 GCA_041667425.1 Bacilli bacterium | reverse complement strand
TTATTTTGAAGCAACGATTATGGCTCTATATCAACATTTAGTCAATTAATTAGTAAAAAAAACCTCTCTTCATAATATACCAATGAAGAGAGGTTTTTATATGAAAAAAAAGCTCGTTATTTGTATTGGAATTTTGCTGGTTATAGGTGGATTATTTCTTAGTTACTATCAACCTCAAGAAGTAGAAGATGACGTTTTACCTTTTTCTGAAAACCTCACCACGGAGCGTATTATTGTTCAAATTACTGGGGAAGTCAGTTATCCGGGGTTATATGAGTTAGCCTCTGATGCAAGATTACATGATTTGGTCGCTTTGGCAGGCGGGTTTACTTTAGGAGCAGATATATTTTCCATTAACTTAGCGAGCCCATTAACTGATGGAACTCATATTCATATTCAACAAGTAACTAGCCAGGATGCGTCTACCAATCTAATCTCTATTAATCAAGCGACTAAAGAACAATTGATGACGTTAGTAGGAATTGGAGAAGTCAAAGCCGATAGCATTATTGCCTATCGCCAACAACATGGGGCGTTTAAACTACTGGAGGAATTAATGAACGTGAGTGGAATTACAGCCAGCATTTATGATAAAATCAAAACTTTTATTTGTTTGTAATACGATACGATATCATCAATTGACGCTTCTTATTCGCAACAATATTTTTTTATTAGCTTTTGGAGTGGTTTTAGGGTGTTTAATCATCATAAATCCTTGGTTCATATTGGTAGAAATTGGATATGGTGGATATCTATTTAAACGATCACGATTATTAGGAACGATGATGATCGTCCTTGTGGGGTTGTTATTTATGGGGTATGGATTATCTATTCATCGTCCATTGCCAATAAAAGAGGAGTACAAGGGAATTATTATTGAAGCAGAAGAAAAGAGTACCTATCAACGACTACTAATTCAAACGGGATTATTAAAATTATTAATCTATTCCAAAGCTGAAGAGACTTATCGGGTAGGAGACCAAATTAGCGTGTCGGGGGTAGTGGAGGCATCGTCACCGCCGCATTTACCTGGAGACTTTGATTATGATGCTTATTTAAAATATCATCATATTATCGGAATTATGTCATCTAAGCAAGTGAAAAAAATTAATCGACCTTTATCAATATGGTTAATTAAAGATGCACTTGAGATGTATTTAGAGACTTGTTTTCATAGTGATGCTCGTGCTTACTTATATGGATTATTATTCGGAGACCGCAGTGGTTTTTCTGAAGAATTTGAGATGTCATTATCGATGAATGGGTTGGTGCATTTGTTTGCGGTATCGGGGCTTCACATTGGTCTTATTATTAGCATTATTCATTCACTTTTTAAAAAGTTCAAATGGTCCCATGAATCACATTTTATTATAATTTTTTTGGGTTGTTATTGCATTGTAACCGGATTTGCTCCGTCTATTGTACGAGCAACCAGTATGTTTTATCTTGCTTTAATCAATAAAAAGTGGAATTTACGTTTTTCATCGCTTGATATTATTAGCGGATTATTTATTGTTTTGATTATTGTGAATCCCTTTTATATACATGATATTGGATTTTGTTTAAGTTTTTTAATGGCCACGATGATTATCCTTACGGCTCCCATATTAGTAAAAAAGCATCCATTGATGCAATTGTTAATCATTTCATTCATGAGTCAAATGTTTTCCCTTCCTTTGATTATTGCCATGAATCATGAAGTCAATAGTTTGGCGTTTATTGGGAATGTCTTGTTTATTGTTTTGGTGAGTTCTTTAGTGATTCCCACCGCGTTAGTGGTGGTTACTATGTTTCCCTTACAGTCAATCTTTGTATGGATGATGAAAGCATTTGAGTGGATATCTTCGCTCATGAGTCAAATCTTTATTGCTTATCAAGCTCCTTCTTTTTCAGTATTAGTGATTACATTATATTATGTGTTGCTGTTTGTGATTATTCGTTATATAAAATGCCCTACCAAACGCCGTTGGGGGACAGCGTTACTGATAGGGGTCTTGCTAATTGCTAGTATGTCAGGACATTATCGCTTGGAAGGTCGTGTCGTTTTTTTGGATTGTTATGAAGGAGAATCAATATTAATTAGTAGTCCATATGCTCAAACTAATATATTAATTGATACAGGTATTGGAAAAAATCATGAGGTGACCGATTATTTGTTAAGAGAGGGAATTTTATGTTTGGATATGTTGATTATTACTCATGAACACGATGATCATATGGGAGAATTAGCCTATTTGAAGCGTCACATACGGATTCGTCAAATCGTGACATCCATCAATTCTACAATATTACCAGTAACTAAGCGGGTTGCAACAGGAGATGTTTTAACGTGTAAAGAATATACTTTTTACGTATTAAACCCATCGATGGCATATCTTGATGAAAATGATAATAGTTTAGTTTTATATGGGGTGATTAATGGACGATATTTCTTATTTATGGGGGATGCAACGAGTCTTGTTGAAGAAAACATTCCAGCTCTTCCTGTGAATATTTTAAAAGTAGGTCATCATGGAAGTACCACGTCAACCAGTGAGGCATTCTTAGATCGTATGAATCCAACAGTAGCCGTTATTCAAACAGGACAAACAAATCGTTATCAATTTCCAGCGACGAGTATTGTAAAACGTCTTGAAAAGCGTGAAATTAAGGTGTATTCGACTTCGCAATATTTTACGATTACCTATTGGTATCAAGGGTCATCAGAAGGGTTCCGCTTTCAAAATTATCCTACTTTTTGACTTGGAAAAGCCCACTCCATATGATATAATAGAGTGGGTGGATAATTATGAATCAAGTGTATTTGTTTTGTGGAACTGAAGAACTCATTATTAAAAATAAGATTGATAAAGTGATCAATACTCATCAGGGTTGTGATTTTAATATGATTACATATGATATGGAAGAAGTCAATGTGGGTGAAGCCATTCGGGATGCCATTACTATGCCATTTATGAGTGAAAATAAAATCATCATTTTAAGAAATCCTACATTTTTATCAACGCAAAAAGGGGATATTTCACATCAAATCCAAAATTTTTTAGATTATCTTGATCATCCATTGGAGACTACTGTTTTAATTATTGACGCAACCAATATCAAACTCGATGAACGTAAAGAAGTGGTAAAGCGTTTATTAAAAGTAGCAACGGTTAGTGAAACCAAAGAATTGACCCCGATTGAAGAAGAGGGATGGTTAAAGCGTCAATTTGCTTTAGAAGGAATTGAGATTCGTGATGAAGTTGTAAAATTATTTTTTACACGCATGGGGCGCAATTTACTCAATGCGAAAAACGAAGTCAGTAAACTTGTTAATTACGTCAACGGCCGTAAAATTGTCACAGCCAAGGATGTGACTGAAGTGGTCACTAAAGAACTTGAACAAGAAGTATATACCCTTAGCAATGCTATTCTTGGAAAAGATAAAGATAATATCATTACTACTTATCAAGAATTAATCAAAAGTGGAAAAGATACGATGCAACTTGTATCGATGGTGGCTCGTTCGATGATGGATAACCTCGTGGTTAGTCAGCTCTTGGCGGCTGGATATAATCAAGGAGACGTTGCGAATACGCTTGGAGTGTCCTCTGGTCGTGCTTATTACATGGTAAAAAATGCCAAAGTATTTCATGTAGACTTTTATAGGGATCACATTCAAAAACTAGCGACCCTAGATTACAAAATAAAAACCGGTCAAATTGAAGCTATGACCGGTTTAGAGTTATTTTTGTT
>JBAYFA010000137.1:0-3736 GCA_041667425.1 Bacilli bacterium | reverse complement strand
ATAAACTCCATCACTTCCTGAAATTCGACTCGAATATATTTCGCAATCTTTTGATTTTTCAAATAAACGCATCCCATCTCGTAACCATTGAACAGCCGATCCACCAACAAAAACAGATCCTTCCAAAGCATATTCAACGCATCCGTTAAGTCCCCAGGCAATGGTCGTTAATAGCCCATTAGAAGATGGAACAATTTTATCTTTCGTATTCATTAACATAAAACATCCAGTTCCGTAGGTATTTTTCACATCCCCCAAATCAAAACAGCATTGCCCAAAAAGGCTGGCTTGTTGATCTCCAGCAATCGCAGCAATCGGTATACTGAGTTCTTCATCAATTTCCCACAATCGAGTTGCTTCACCCACGACTTCACTTGAGCTAACCACAGTTGGAAGCATGGCATTAGGAATTGAAAAAAGATCGAGCAGTTCTTGATCCCACTCAAGCGTATGAATATTAAATAGGAGGGTTCGGGAAGCATTGGTATAATCAGTTACAAATGAGTCTCCATTGGTCAGTTTCCATATTAAATACGTATCCACTGTTCCAAATAACACATCTCCTCGCTTTGCTTTTTCATATACGCCAGGCACATGATCGAAAATCCATTTAATTTTTGACGCAGAAAAATAAGGATTAATGTATAATCCGGTTTTTTCTTTAACGAGATCAGCGTATCCAGCTGCAATCCAATCTTCACAAATCTCTTGAGATTGACGCGATTGCCAAACAATTCCATTATAAACTGGTTTCCCAGTCGTTTTATCCCATAAAATAGTTGTTTCACGTTGATTGGTAATTCCTAATCCCGCAATTTCATCAAAGGGAACACCACTATCATTTAAGACATCTTTTAAAACAGCCAATGTTGTTTCCCAAATTTCCAAAGGATTGATTTCAACCCAGCCATTTTGAGGGGTCTGAACGCGAAGTTCCATCGAACTTTTGGTAATCGGTTTGGCTTGACGATCAAACAAAATGGCTCGAGTACTCGTAGTTCCTTGATCAAGAGCTAAAATATAATTTTTCATATGGATTCCACCTTTTATACTATTATACTACCATAAAATGTCATTTTTTTCAACAACCGTCGCAAAGCATATAAAAAAACCTTCAAGCAATAATGCTTAAAGGTTTTACGACTTTACTTTTTAGAATCTATTTTCGGCGCTACTGGAGGGACTACAGAGTCCTCTTGAGTTTTACCTAAATATTTTGGCAAATCCATTCCTGCCATATTGAATAGGTCTTGTAGAGGAGGAATTGACTTATATAGAGATGACGCAAAATTAGCTGTTTTAGAATTGCCATCTCCTCCACCATTATCCCATACTGTAATCTTATCAAATTTCAAGTTTTTAATAGCCTCTACTTGAATTTTCACAAGGTCTTCAATCTTATCCGCAATAAGCATCTTCACCGCATCATTGGGATTACCACCAGCCGATTTGACTAATTGCATAAATCCTTCCGATTGTTTGCTTAATATTTCAAACGCTCCACGAGCTTGTGCTTCTAATTTCGCATACATTCCATCGGCTTCCCCTTGAGCTTTACGACGAGTTTCCTCAGCAATGGCTTCCGCTTCAATTATCCGTTTTTGCTTTTCAATTTCCGATTTGATAATGACATCAGCCTCTAAAGTTGCTTTTTCACGAGCAGCCCGAGCAAGTTCTGCTGTCTTTTCAGCGGTATATGCATCTTGTAATGCCTTTGCTTGAGCAATTTTTTCAGCAGTCATAGCTCGCCGAAGCGATTCTGCTTCAATTTCACGACGAGTTGCATCAGTTTGTGAAATTTTTCCTAGAGATTCATTTTCACCGGCAATAGCAACGGCATTGGCTTGAGCCACTTGAACACGTTGATCACGAAACGCATTAGCTTCACCAATAGATCCATCACGGTTTTTTTCAGCAACTGTTTTTTTCGCATCATTAATGGCTTTAGCAGCTGCTTCTTTTCCAAGGGCTTCAATATATCCAGATTCATCATTTATATCAGTAACGTTCACATTGATGAGACGTAATCCGATCTTTTTTAGTTCAGTCTCAACATTATCAGAAACTGCTTCTAGGAATTTATCCCGATTGGTATTAATTTCTTCAATGTCCATGGTAGCAATAATTAACCGCAATTGACCAAAAATAATATCTTTGGCTAATTCTTGAATTTCAATTGACGATAAACCCAATAACCGTTCAGCGGCATTTTGCATAACTCCAACTTCGGTAGAAATTCCAACAGTAAACCGTGAAGGAACATCAATCCGAATATTTTGACGAGATAACGTATTTGTTAAATCAACGCTAATAGAAATAGGGGTTAAATCCAAAAATTGATACGCTTGAATAAATGGAATAATGAATTCAGCTCCTCCATGAATACAAGTAGCAGAACGAGTACTTCCATCTGTATTTTTTCCAACTCTTCCATATTTCACCAAGATTTTGTCAGAAGGACATTTTTTAATACGAGAAACGATAAAAACAATTACTGTAAATAAAATAACAATAGCAGTAATCACAAATCCATAAATTGCTGGGGTATTACTATCAGCAAGAAAAATAAATTGTAGCATGTTGTTCTCCTTATTTCTTTATTTTAACAATTAATGTTGTTTTATTTTCAATTCCAATCACTTCAACCAAACACTTATTAGGAATTTCTTCTTCTTCATCAGTAATGGCATCAATCTCAATGAACCGTTCTTGAATAGTCAAAGTGACTTTTCCTTTTCCGGTTCGTTTTTTGGGGATTCGTAGATAAACAGTGGCTGTTTGACCAATGGCATTATCATAATCCAAATTGCCTGACGATTCAAGTTTCATTGCTACTCGTAAGGCATAGGCTAATAAAACAGCAGCAAGGGCTCCTAAGACAATTCCAATGACCGTAGACCAAATAGATCCTGTAATCGGTTCAAAAATCAGGGCTCCCCATCCACCAATTCCTAGAAAAGCAAGAGCTCCCCGTAGAGTTAAAACACGTAAACCACTAAATTGTCCCAGTGGTTCATCATTAAATAGGTCTTCAGCATCGGATATATCATCCGCTCCATCATCAAATGAATTATCATTTTCAACACCAAATAGCATCAGCACTAAAAAAATAATCATCACAAACGTCGCTGATATAGCAATTGCAAATGCAATTTGTCCATAAGCAGTTAAATTATTCCACCATATTGCCATACTTCATCCTCCAATAAATAACTATCAACCTATATACTATTATAAAGTATTTTTATGAAAATGTAAAGTCTTTCTATTAATTCTTCATTTTTAATCTTTCCTTCTCTAATAAACAAATATTCGGCTTATTTAACACATTCCCATCTTTACAGTCCTTCTCTTTTATGCTATACTATTGACGAGGTAATACTATGAAAAAAGAACTTATTATTTTGTTCATTATATTGATCCTCGGACTCGTTGGATGTACCCAAGAAACGACTCCTTCTTTAACCATTTTAGAAACAGATTACACCCTTGCCTTAGGAGATAGTATCACCTTAGATCCTATTACCACCCATTATCAAGGAGGATTTACCCTTTCTTTTAGTAATGAATCCATTCTTTCTACTAGTAATCTCACTTTAACTGGAATGAATGAAGGCACAACCATGGTGATTCTATCCTTAACAGGAGACTCACTTCAAAAAGTTCATCTATTTGTTCATGTGATTAATGACGACATTCTTTATTCTATTTCATATGTATTATATGGCGGATCGCT
>JBAYFA010000136.1:0-3760 GCA_041667425.1 Bacilli bacterium | reverse complement strand
ATCCTGTTGGTCTAATAATTTGTTCAACAATTTCATGACTCTTTTCGCGCTCATACAAAGCGGGCGTTGCTGAACAATAAATAACTTGATCACACTTGGTTTCAAATTCATCAAAAGTAAGCGGGCGATTATCAAGGGCTGAGGGTAGACGAAATCCATAATCTACTAAATTCATTTTTCGTGCACGATCCCCGTTATACATTCCTCGAACTTGTGGAAGAGTGACATGAGACTCATCCACCACTAAGATGAAATCTTGTTTAAAGAAATCCATCAAGGTATTCGGAGTCTCCCCTGCTTCTCGCAAACTAATATGTCGAGAATAATTTTCAATTCCACTACAATATCCCACTTCTTTTAACATTTCTATATCATATTTGGTACGTTGTTCAAGTCGTTGCGCCTCTAATAATTTCCCATTATCCTTAAAATAGGTCAATTGATCTTGTAATTCTTGTTCAATCCGACCAATGGCAACAGTGAGTTTTTCATGACTAACAGCAAATAAAGTTGCTGGATAAAGAGTAATCATTTCTTTAGTGACCACACTTTTTCCACTTACCACATCGATTAAGCGAATTTTTTCGATATCATCGTCAAAAAACTCCAAACGAATAGCTTGTTCTTTTTCACTTGTAGGAATGATATCAACATGATCACCACGAACACGAAACGTTCCCCGTTTAAAGTCATAATCATTGCGTTCGTACTGCATAGCAACCAACCGCTCAAATAATTTATTACGAGGAATGGTATCGCCAACATGCAACACTAAGATATTATTTTCATAATCCTCGGGATCTCCGATTCCATAAATACAAGAGACACTACTAATAATGATAACATTTTCATGACTAAGTAAACTAGACACGGCACTATGACGCATTTGATCGATGTCATCGTTAATCGAAGAGTCTTTTTCAATGTATAAATCACGACTAGCCACATACGCTTCGGGTTGATAGTAATCATAATAGGAAATGAAAAACTCCACCCTGTTCTCAGGGAAGAATGATTTCATTTCACTGTATAATTGACCAGCAAGAGTTTTATTGTGTGCTAAAATTAAAGTGTTTTTTCCAGTATTAGCAATAACATTAGCAATGGTATAGGTTTTACCAGTCCCAGTCGCACCAAGAAGGGTTTGCCGTTGCACACCATCGTTTATATTATGGGTCAGTCGTCTAATAGCTTCTGGTTGATCTCCAGTCGGATGATATTGACTGTGCAATTGAAACATATAGCCCTCCTATTTGTGATATTTTCGATGATGCAGAATGGAAAAAATCCGATAGATTTGTTCTAACAAGATCACCCGCATCAACTGATGGGGAAACGTCATAGCTCCAAAAGAGCACAAAAATGATGCTCTATCTTTGACTCGGTTTGATAGTCCATTAGACCCACCGATAATAAAGACCAGTCGCGAAGATGAATACGTTTGTTGTTCATCCACCATTTTTGCAAGTTCTTCACTAGAAAAACTTTTCCCCTCAATGGCTAAAGCAATGAGGGTTTCCTCTGAGTGACAAACATCTAAAATGGCATCTGCTTCATCTTCTATGTTTTTATTTATATCCGAAGAAACAAATTCTTTCACTTCAATAATTTCAAGAGTTGTAAAAGGGCGCAATCGCTTCGTGTATTCTTTGATGGCTTCTTCGAGATAGCGTTCTTTGATTTTACCCACGGCAATTATTTTAATGCTCATGGGATAATCTCCGTTAATTCTAAAGCTTCATATTGTTTGGCAACTTGAATATGAGGGATATAATCACCCTTAATAGCGGCAATTACCGTATCCACAGCCAACTCTTCCGTATTGCACTCTTCACTTAAATGGGCAAGCACTACTGTTTTTAGGCGTTGTTCTTGAGAAATAGTATTGATAATTTGCCCACAAATATAATTAGACATATGCCCTCTAACCGATAAGATACGTTGTTTCAAATCCCAACTTCTATCACTTTCATTGAGCATAATAATATCATGATTAGCCTCAATAATTAGATGATCAACTTTCTTTAACAGTTCAATATATGGAAGGGGAAGAAATCCCGTATCAGTGACATAGGCTAAACTCTTTTTTTGATGAGCAATGATGTATCCAAAACAGCTATTGACATCATGAGATAGTTTTAGTGTGAAAAATTGTAAGTCAGCAATCGTATATTTGCGATTGGCTTCAATGAGACGGACAGGAATATCAGCCGTTTTTTCTTTGTATCGACGAATATACACCTCGTGTGTTTCTTCACTCATGTAAACTACAGCATGCGTTTTATTCGCAATCGTAATCAGTCCACTCATATGGTCACCATGTTCATGAGTAATAAAAATGGCATCTATTTGATCAACATTCACTGGCATCCGCCGTTTCATTTCTTTATATGATATTCCCGCATCAATAAAGATACGGACTTGATCAGTTTCAATATAAGTCATATTTCCTTTTGATCCACTCGCTAAAACACAATACTTCATAAAGATCTCCTTTATTACTTATTCCTTATTATACATAAAAAGCAATCTTTTATCAAGTAGAAGGAGTGATTCTATTGGTCTTTATGCGAAATGAATAAAAACCCCCACGAAGGGGGTTTTTATTTGCCTATGCGGCATCATCAGGATTGGCAACATATGTTAAATAATTATAATAGTTGTCAATTTGATAATTTAATATTTTTGCGAGTTCACCATTGGCATTGAGAGTTTCATCAGCATATGCGATGGGTCCAATACCAGCAAGGTAGTACTCGTACAATTTGACCATGTAGTAGTAATCACCTGTAATTTCTGCTTTAATAGGACTAAAGTATGTAGTAACACTCTTTTTAATCATCGTACTTAAGTTAGCATCCGCATCATTTTCTTCATACATTACCACTTGTGCCTTACTTGGTAGTGGCACCACTGTGTCAACATTTGAGACTTTGATGGTTGTCCGATTAGTAGTTATTAAATTGATGTAAACATGATACCCAAATTCAGTAACTAAATAATCAGCATAAGATTTTCCATAAATAATGGGGTCTGAGCCAAAACTATCAGATGCTTCTGCTTGATTCCAAATAGTCCGTACAGCTGTTTCAAATTCATCTACCATTTGACCCGCAGTGATATTTGATAAAGTTTCAAATTTAATACTGAGTCCAGCTGTTTTTGCTTTTGAATACAGATAATCATCTCCATCCACTAAAACCCACGGCGTTGCAACCCCATAAACAGGTTGACTTACTGAGTCTTGAGCAAGATTAGCAACAAATTTCGGTGCATTTTTGAATTCAGTAATAATAGTTGTTTCAAGTAATGTTTGCATTTTACTTGGAAGAACAGTTGACAATCTATTTAAGACGTTGTCGTATAATTCTTCAGCAGTTGCTTTTTCATAAGCTGTCCAATCTGCCGGTTCAACTAAATTACCCTCTTCATCAGTTTTAGAAATTAAGAGATGAATTCCGCTTGCGGAAAGATAATCGTCATAAGCTTCAGTCATTTTAGGAAGATAAATGCTATCCCATAAGTCTTCTGAATCAGTTACTTGATCGATAAATTCTTGAATAACTGCTTGACGTAAGAAATGAATCTTAAGTTCTTCAACATTACTAACACGATAATAATCTTCTAAGAAATTATCCCATCCATAACTCACACCATATCCATAATTATAGTATTCATTGGACTTAAAGGCTTTCTTAATATCAGCAATTTGTTGATCAATGTCAGACCATTCATCTTCATCAAGAACAACTTTGTTTGT
>JBAYFA010000135.1:0-3782 GCA_041667425.1 Bacilli bacterium | reverse complement strand
GCGCTTGGTTTGGGACCAAGATGTCGCAGGTTCAAATCCTGTTTTCCCGACCATGATGCAGGTGTAGTTCAATGGTCGAACGTCAGCCTTCCAAGCTGAATATGCGAGTTCGATTCTCGTCACCTGCTCCATTGTCATTAAAAGATTATGCAATTTGCATAATCTTTTTTCATTTAAACTCCTATTTTAATATAAGAACAAATAAATTAATTTCATAATTAAACCAATTAAGTCTTGTTTTTTTAAATTGACTCCTTTATAATAAAGTATATAAAAGGAGTCTCCTATGATTGTAAAAATTAATAATCTCACTAAAACTTATAAAAGTGGAATTAAAGCCCTGAACAATTTGTCATTTGAAGTCCGACAAGGTGAAATTTTTGGCCTACTAGGACCCAACGGAAGTGGAAAGACCACCTGCATCAATTGCATACTGGCCTTACTAAAATATGAAACAGGATCCATTGAAGTATTTGATCAACCCATGTCCTCAACCAATTATGATGTGAAGCAAAATATTGGAGTTATTACGCAAAATGTTGCTGTATTTGATGAATTAACTGTTGCTGAAAATATTGATTATTTTTGCAGCCTATATATCAAATGCAAATCTTTAAGAAAAAAATATGTTGAAGAAGCCATTGCTTTTGTATCTCTTGAAGATTTTACAAAGTTTTATCCGAGAAAATTATCAGGAGGACTTTTAAGACGTCTTCACATTGCTTGTGGAATTGCCCATCATCCAAAACTAATTTTATTGGATGAACCCACCGTAGCAGTCGACCCTCAAAGTCGCAATAAAATCTTAGAAGGAATTAAAAAGCTCAATGAACAAGGAGCAACCATTATTTATACGAGTCATTATATGGAAGAAGTCGAACAATTATGCGACTACATCATCATTCTAGATAAAGGTCAAATTGTTGCGGAAGGCACAAAAGAAGACTTAAAGTCATCAATTGATCTAGGTGAAACCATTGAAATTGAACTTAAAGAACCTCAACCTGCCCTACTTTCTGATATCCTTGCCCTACCTAACGTCGTCAGTGCCACTTTTAAAGAAAATATGTTGATTGTTAAATCAGGTAAAGGCAAATCTCATATTCCCACAGTGTTAAAAATATTAGAACAGCATCAATGTGAATACGATCGTATTTTTTCAGAACTTCCCACTCTCAACGATGTCTTCTTAGAAATCACTGGGAAACAATTGAGGGATTAATATGCATTTATATAAAACTCGTTTAAAATGCTTGCTACGAAACAAGATGTTAGTTTTTTGGACAATGATATTTCCTATTGTCCTTGCTCTCTTCTTTCGAATGGCATTTGGAAACTTAAAAGAGACAGGATTTTTAACGACAATTCCCATTGCCATTGTTGAAGGAAATGAAAACGATTTGTTTACCGTAATGGATCAAGCGCTTTGGAATGAGGAAACCCCGATGTTTTTAATTACCAAAACAGATGAAACAAGTGCTACGCTGCTATTGCATGATCGAACAGTCAGCGGAGTCATTATTGTCTCACCGACCAACAGCATTACTGTCCAATTTCAAGAGGCAGGATTAAACGAAACCATTATCAAATCATTTTTAGATCAATATTTACAAACCACCTCCCTTATAACGACCCTAATGGTAGAATCTCACGGCACGCTTCCTCTGAATCTTTTACTTGAACAATTATCTATTCAAGAAAATAACATTGAACCCATCGGTTTTGGAGCAGAAAACCCCGATCCAATGCTTAGTTATTTCTATGCCTTAATTGGAATGGCCTTGGTATATGGAGGTTTTTGGGGTTCTAATGAACTCATTGATTTACAAGCCAATTTATCAGCCAAAGGGATGAGAGTCTCTATCGGGCCTACCAAACGATTGAAATTACTTCTCACAAACTTAAGCGCTGCCTACACCATTCACCTGCTAGAAATCCTATTATTTCTTGCCTTCTTAGTCTTCGGATTGGGAATATCATTTGGAAGTCGTCCCTTACTTGTCATATTACTATGTGCCGTCGGCTCCTTTACAGGGATTTCCTTTGGAGCCTTTACCACTCTTCTTTTAAAACGGGCCAGCGAAGGAACTAAA
The DNA here is from genome assembly GCA_041667425.1 of Bacilli bacterium. Lineage (GTDB taxonomy): Bacteria > Bacillota_I > Bacilli_A > ML615J-28 > CAG-698 > JAQVOS01. The sequence goes on along the minus strand of JBAYFA010000135.1, from coordinate 1,689 downwards.
GTTGCAGTCACCACGATCACCGGAGTATTTGGCGGGTTCTTATCAGGAATGATGTATGCCAATATAAAATTTTGGATTATGACCAATATTCCGATTCTAACCTATATCAATCCAGTCAGTCCAATTGCTGATGGATTATTTAGTTTATATTATTTTGAATCCTTAGATCGCTTCTTTTTCAACATGACAATTCTTTTGTCCATGTTAGTCATCTTTATTGGTGGCATGGGATTGCTATTTAGGAGGGATAATTATGAAAGTATTTAACTTATATGGGAAAATTATCAAACGAAATATCATTAGTGTTGTTGCTTACATCGTTGCTTTTATTGTCATTACCTTATTGTTTGTTGGAAATCAAGGGTCCTCTTCCCCTAATTTTCAAAATCAACAGATTCCTATTACCCTTGTCAATCACGATGAAAGTGTTTTGATAGACGGTTTAATTGAGTATTTGAATCAGTATGTCATCTATCGGGATGTGGAAGACAATGATTTGCTAGACGCCCTCTACTATCGAGAAATCTATGCCGTTATCACCATTCCTCACGGATTTACCACTGATTGGCAACAAGAAGGCAATATACAAATCACCCGAGAAGCCATTCCCGATGCGGAATATATCTTAATCAATGTTGAAAGTGCCATTAATCGCTATCTAAACATGGCTACAATGTATCAAACCAATCTTCCGGATTGGACCCTTGATGACATTGTCAATCAAATAACGATTGATTTAACCCAAGAGGCCATTGCCAATCGAACAATCGTAACCGACAATGTCTTAGAAAATGCTACTTACTACTTCAACTACTTATCCTATGTTCTCTTTGCCATCATTTTATCGATTGTAGGAATCGTCAGTTTACGTTTAAAAAAACTTGATATTAAACGACGCATGTTATTATCTCCTTATTCACAAAGACGAACGAATTTAGAAGTGATGCTCGGTCACGGAATATTAGCCATCGGATTAGTCATCATTATGGGATTTTTAAGTATCTTATTCTATCCTAGCATTGCCTTTTCAAGACAATGGATCCTCTTTATTGCTAATTGCTTGTGTTTATCCTTTGCAATTCTATCTATTAGTTATACCATTGGCCTCTTAGTAAAGGGTGAAAGTGCCCTTCCTGCCATTGCTAATGTTGTTTCTTTAGGGACTTCGTTCTTAACAGGGGTCTTTGTTCCGCAATTTCTCTTAGGAGATGGCGTGCTCGCCATTGCACATGGATTACCCAATTACTATTTTGTTTCAAACAATCTTCGGATTTCTCAATTACAATCAATCACATGGGAAACAACGAAATCAATTATCCTATACATGGGGATTCAACTCTTATTCGGATGTGTTTTTATGGTAATGGCTCTCTTTATTTCCCGAGCAAAAAATAGAGAAGAAGCCTAATAGAAGGCAAGAGGTTATGGCGACATAACCTCTTCTTTTTTCATATATTTCCATTGAATTTACCCAAAACTACTGGTATAATAGAATACACACTTACATTATGCGGCTATGGCGGAACTGGTAGACGCGCTACTTTGAGGGGGTAGTGTTCCTTGGACATGTGAATTCGAATTTCACTAGCCGCACCAATCTAAAAATAAACTTTGAGAAGAGGAAATGGATTTCCTATGATCAAAGTTTTTTTATTAGAATTCTTTTGTTAGGATTTTGAGATAGGTAAG
>JBAYFA010000134.1:0-3822 GCA_041667425.1 Bacilli bacterium | reverse complement strand
GGTTGCTTTTACTTGTAAAGTAGAAGTAATGCTTGTATAGTCTTTATCCCATCCGGAAAATATATATCCTGGTTTTTGGGGATCTACTGGAGCGGTTGCACTTTCAAGATAAGACACGGTTTCTATTTTTAAAACAGCATCATCTTCATCAACAAAACTGACAACAAAAGTATAAATCTCATACATGGCGTCTATTGTTAAATTATCAGTGATGACACTGAAATCTTCGCTCCATTCAAGGAAGGAATACCCCTCTCTTTCAGGGACTTCAGGAGCTGTGGCACTTTGTCCATAAGAAACAGTTTGTTCTTTGAGGGTTGTTCCATCAAAATCTTTAAATATAATGGTGTATTCATTGAGTTCGTACACAGCATTTACGGTTAGATTAGCAGTAATATTGGTGAAATCAACACTCCAACCAGTGAACTCATATCCAGTTCGAGTGGGATTTGTTGGGGCTGTTGCAGATCCTTGATAATTTACTCCTTGTGATTTTAATAAAGTGTTATCATAATCATAAAAATCAACAGTAAAAACATTGATTTGATAAGTGGCTTTAATGATAGAGGTTTGCGTGATGTTATCAAGACTTTCATCCCATCCGGTAAAGGTATATCCTTCGCGAAAAAGGTCAGTTGGAGCAGAGACACTTTTACCTTCTTCAACCTCTACTTCTACAAGAATGGTATCATCATAATCAACAAAAGTAACTAAATAAGTTTTCTTTTGACAGCCAGTCATAAAAATGACTAATAAAAGCATGAACATTAATACAAATTTTTTTCTTTTCATCGTTATATATTTCCTTTCATTGCCTACTATTGTAATACATAATCGATTTTATTTCAAGGACCTAAAAAAATAATTCCTTTTTCAATTGTGGAATTGTCAATGATGTGAGACTAAATCTTTCTAAAAAGATAGCTCTTCAAAGGGAAACTGCGAGTCCTTCAAAATACTATGACTTTTTTAAAAATACTTGCGGAAAGTCTGGACATATGATATAATAAGTCGTCAATATTTGAATGTTATTGGTTCGATAATTAGTAATAAAGTAGTTTATGAGGAGGTAGTAATTGTGAACTATAAAGATGCATCAAAAAATTTCATAGAAAATGAGAAACAATTTCATTTGGGAGTGATTCCAACTGAACAATCTAATCCTCGCACTAAGAATTTAAGTGCAACGATTCAAAAAAATACGCAAGATGGTGTCAAAATGATTCTATCTGCAGATGTAGACATTTCCCCAGTAGCAGCGGGAGCTTTCAAAACTCCTGAATTTCAACAAATGGTCGATGATATGAAACGGGTTATTGATGAACGTCGCACTATTTTATTCTCAAGTGTCGGAGCATCTGGTCGAATTGCGATTCAAATAGATTCCACATGGAGAAAATTTTGGACTTCTTTAATTGAAAAGATTCCTGCACGACGTCAAGAATTTTTAGAAATCAGTAATTGTTCTAATAGTATTATTACTGGTGGGGATCGGGCGTTGGTTCGATCTGTTGAAAATTTTGAAGATTATATGACATTTGGTGCTCGTCAAGTTGAAGAAGCTGGCGTTGGTCCTGGTGATGTTGTCATTGGGTTGTCTGAATGTGGATTATCTGCTAGTATCAACGGATCTGTTTTAGAAGCTCTTGAACGGGGTTGTAAGACTTATTATATTTATTGTAATCCAAAAGATATTCTTTGTACTTATTTAGAACGCACTCGTAAAGTGTTTGAAAAAGAAGACATCGTAAAAATCTGTTTATATGTTGGAAATATGGCTGTTGCCGGTTCTACTCGGATGGAAATTACCACTGTTGAATTGTTAGCCATTGGCGCAGCCCTTGAAGTGGCTAGTTGGCGTTGGCTAAATGAAAACCTAACTCCTGAAGAAATAAAAGCAATCGGTTCTACCGCTTTAGAACTCAATGAATATGCTGTTCTTTTCAAAGATTTACTTAGTCAAATGTCATCTGGAAAAGCATTAGAAGGTCTTGCCCAAGCAATTGAACTCGAAGCAGCAACTTATTTAAAAAATGGACTTGTTACGTATACCACTCATGAATATCTTCCTGATATTATGACAGATACAACTGAAAGACAACCTACGTTTACGCTACCTCCATTTAAAAAATATAAAGATCCTAGTACTCTAGTTAGTTGGGCATATGTAAAAGATCCAATTTATCCAAGTCAAGTGGCATGGCAACATGTTTTCCGTCGTCCTATCAAAGGACTTGATTGGACTTTTGAAGATTATACTAAAATGGGAGCTGCTCAAGATATTCTTAGCAATCCTCCAGCTGTTGGATCTGATGAAGTTGAACAATATAACATTGGTTGTGAAGATGATCCATCTCGATATCTTCGTCATCCAGCAGTGTTAATTGCTATGGATATCAATGGATCTGCTAACAAACAAGTTATGAATTGGTTTCATCAAAATTTGAAAAACTTTGATCAAGGTGTTATTTTGAGAATGGGAGATATTTCTGAAGATACGCTTCATGATCATGAAATTCATATTCCAGTTGTCTTGAAACGGACATTGACCGATTTGATTCCTCATCTTATGGTAAAACTAGCGTTTAACTTACTATCTACTGCTACCATGGCAAAAATTGGCCGTATTTTTGGTAATTGGATGATTCAAGTTCTTCCAACCAATAAAAAACTTATTGACCGTTCGACACGAATTATTGCGAATCTTGCTAATATTTCTTATGAAGAAGCTAATCAAGAATTCTTTAAATCTATGTTGGGTAGAAGTCAAAATGAAGTTTATCGTGAATCATATGTTGTTGAAACATTGAAACGTCTTGGAATTGATCTTAGTAAAGATATTAAATAATAAAATAGTTACTTGTATTATTACAAGTAACTATTTTTTTTAGACCATTTATTGAAAAAAAGTGATAAACATGATAAAATGATTTGGGTGAATCAATATGAAACAAAAAGTTGCCATTATTGGATTAAGTGGTCAAAGTTTGATGGGAAAAGTTCATCATTTTCCTGCTCCAGGGGAAACCATTCAAATGGAAGACCTTCACATCGAACCAGGAGGGAAAGGATACAATCAAGCCATTGCTCTTGCCCGATTAGGGGTTGATGTGTCAATTTTATCAAGTGTTGGCATTGATGAAGGGGCTTCTATATGCCGAAAAGTTCTGCTTGAGCATCATATTAAAGCATGTTTGGTAGAAAAGAAAGAGGCTAAAACTGCTTTAGCAACCGTTCTAACAAACGATGAAGGTGAAAATGAAGTGTGTGTTTATTTGGGAGCTTCAGTGTATTTAAATGAAAATGATTTAACTATGTTCGCATCTGAAATAAAAGATTCTTCTTATATTCTTATGCAATTAGAACAACCTTTATCGATTTCATTAAAAATCATGGAACTGGCCCAAAGATATCATGTTCCTATTATATTAAACCCTGCTCCAGCCATTCATTATAATGATGATCTTCTTCAAGGGGTTGATATCATCACTCCTAATGAACATGAAGCATCTATTCTATTTGGTTTTGATATCTGTGATTCTGATAGGGTGATGATTGATAAGTTAAAAGCAAAAGGATTAAAAAGAGCCATTGTGACATTAGGAAAAGAGGGAACCTTGTTATTAGAAGAGGATGTTAAACACATTGTTGCTCCATCAGTTCCTGTTATTGATACGGTTGGATCAGGAGATGCATTTAATGCAGGATTTGTTTATGGACTTCTTCAACAATATGATTTATATAAAGCCATCTCATTTGCAACGATTGTTGCAAGTATCAGCACCACTAAACCTCATGTCATTGATTCTTACCCCACTCTTG
>JBAYFA010000133.1:0-3847 GCA_041667425.1 Bacilli bacterium | reverse complement strand
GAAGTCGGTTTAACACTAACAGAAGAGTACATGTATTACTCTCAATTGATTATAGATGGTGAATTGGAAGCTTTGCAAACTCGCTATGAAGTTGATGCAAATTTGATTCAAGATTTATTGAATCCACAACAAATGCAATTCGTGTTAGAACAGTTTGAGCAGTTTGTTAACACTTTAACAATTGATGAATTAAAATCAACCAAAGTGACTAATCTTGCCAATTTACACTGTTTTGTTGAAGAAAAATTAGCCATTGCAACGGATGATTCTATTATCGAAATGAATAATTTGGTAAATTCATTTTCTTTAGAAATTGCCGAAATGACTGTAATTAGTGATATACAAGACAAATATATAGAATATACTGACTTAATTTCTGAAGCTTATGTGGTTGATGGAGAAAAAGAATATTTACAAAATTTGATTAACATGCGAGTTGAAGAAAGTTTACGCTATATGCAAATGCTTCAATCACTCAATGTTGATTGGGAAATCATCAACATGTTAAATTCGTTTTTAGATGGACCTGATGGATTGTTGAAATTGCATAATAGTATGACTGTTATCGATTTAGATGCTGCATATCAAGATATTATGGTTGAATTTGAAAAAGTTGAATTTAATTATGATAATGAAACATATTTGAATTTTCTAGAGGAAATGGAAACAACTATTGATAATGCGGTTGATTTTTATAGTATGTATCTTAATGAAAAATCATCTGCTATGCTTCAACTTGAAGCAGATGTTGTCACAAACCTTGCAAATGCCACACATCCTAAAGAGGTTGTAGCTATCGTGAATCAATTTATTTGGTCGTATCACGAAGAAGCAATCATTGCTCTGAAGATAGAAGTCAATGTGACAGTTGATGACTTATATACTATCAATAGAACAGAAATTGCTGTTGAAGACCTTGATCAATTTGATGCTTTATATCAATCATTAAAGTCTTATATTACAACTGATCTGTCTTTAAATATATTAGGTATGGTTGTTCAAGATTATCAAATGAGTATTAGTATGTTCTTTGGACCTATTCCTATGTAAGATTATTTTTATAAGAGTAAGGGCACCTAAAAAAAGGGTGCTCTTTTTCTTGCAAAGCAAGAAGTGTTCTTGTATAATAAATGCAAAGGAATTGAGGTTTATATGAAAGAAATATGGCGTGGATTATTGACTAATCAAATTGAAGAAGCAGATATCATTATTATTGGAAATCCATATGATGGGGCAACTTCTTGTGGAAAAGGTGCCGCCTTTGGGCCAGATAAAATGCGAGAATTATCACATTATCTTCCCCCAGTTACTTATCAAGGGACTCCTTTAACGCTTAAAATTTATGATTTAGGAAATTTTGATCATTATAAAGCCAATGAAGATCAATCTTTGTATCAAGGTGCTTTGCAAACAAATCGATTTATTTTGCAACTTGGAGGAGATCATTCAGTGAGCATCGCTACCCAACGGGCTTTTATTAAAAAGCATCAAGGAAAAAAAGTGGGACTCATTCATTGTGATGCACATGCTGATTTGTGTGATATCTATGACAATAACCAATATTCACATGCCAGCGTTAATCGTCGGGCCATTGATGCGGGATTTACGCATCAAGACATTGCTTATGTGGGGATTCGGAGTTGGGAATTAGAGGAAGTTGCCTTTATGAACAAGAATGCTCATCATTATTATCCAATGGCAACCATTGAACAACTTGGATTACATTGTGTGATTGATGAATTAAAAGAATATTTTGCTGCTTATGACGTTGTATATTTGTCATTGGACATCGATATCATTGATCCGGCATTTGCCCCAGGGACAGGTACTCCGGAAGCGGGTGGATTTACTTCCGGCGGTATTTTGAAATTCATTCGTTCCTTAGTTTGGAATCTTCCGGTTCAAGCCATGGACATTGTTGAAGTGGCTCCTCCTCTAGATCAAAATGACATTACCTCATGGCTTGCTTTAAAAATAGCCTATGAAGTATTTGGTGCTCTTCAAGAAAAAAACAAAAATCAATAATTCCTTTTAAATCGTATATTTATTTTTTCAAGACAGTGTATAAAAATTTTACTGTTAAGGAAAAAGACTTGACAGCAAACTATTTATGTTGTATAATAATTACATTAACAAAGGAGGATACTATCATGGTAAAATTAAGATTACAACGAGTCGGATCACATAAAAAACCATTCTATCGCGTCGTCGTTGCTGATGCAAGAAGTCCTAGAGATGGCCGTTTTCTAGAAATCATTGGAACTTATCAACCCTTGAATAAAGACAACCAAATCAAGGTTGACGAAGAAAAAGCGCTTCAATGGCTGAGTCAAGGAGCACAACCAACTGACACAGTGAAGTCATTATTTACAAAATTAGGATTGAACGCCAAGTTCAATGCAAAGAAGTAGGTGGATGACGTGGCTGAATTAAATTATGAAAAATTTCTTAGCGATTTGATTAAGCCGCTAGTAATGTTTCCAAATGAAGTGGTTGTAAAAACATTTTCAGAAGAAGGTAATACAGTAACATTACAAGTCATGGTGAATGAAAAAGATTTAGGAAGAGTCATTGGAAAAAAAGGACGAGTTGCTAATGCTATTCGAACTATCGCTTTTGCTTGTGCGGCTCGAGGCGGTAAAAAGTTAGAAATTTCGATTGATTCGTATTAAAACCGGGAAACCGGTTTTTTTGTATTGACAAATCAAAATATTCGTTGTATAATATATGAGCATGTGTTCATATAATAAAATGAGTTATTCAAACTCATAAACTATTATAGATGCTAATAAGGAGAACATGATGAATAAAATAGAAAAAAGCACTCGAATTTTTAAAGCCTTAGGAGATGAGACTCGTATTCGAATTATTGAGTCTATCTTTGAGGAGCCTAAAAACGTAACGGATATTGCTCAATCATTACAAATGACGCATTCTGCTATTTCTCATCAGTTAAAAATATTAAAAGATTGTGATATTGTTAGAAGCAATCGACACGGGAAAAATATTTTTTATTATATTAGTGATGAACATATTAAAACAGTAGTTGAGTCTATTTTTACACATACCATGAATTGTGAGGTTACGTCATGAAACAAACATATATCGTTCATATAGATGGCCAAAAAGCCGATGAACTTAAACAATTAATTGATGATCGCTATCAAAATAATGAAGTGGAGTTTCATGAAAATCAACTTCTTATTTCGGGAGATCATGTTTCTATATCACAAATTGAAAATACTATTCGAATGATCATGAATCAAATGGATTCAAATAGTGAATTAATTGAAGAGTTTAATCAAAATACATATCGAAAAATTGTTTTTCTTCAAGGTCTTGATTGTGGTAATTGTGCTGCTAAGATTGAACGGATTGCCCGACGAAATTTGTCACACGAATCCTTAACAGTTGATTTTGCGACATCGCGGTTAATTATCGAATCAAAATCTGAGGAATTAAAAAAAACACTGTTAAAGGATATTCAAGTGATTGCATCAAGTGTTGATCCTAGAATTAAAGTGACAGAAAAGACCCAAACAAATGAAGAAAAAGTTGCGTTTGTGCGTTTTACTAAATGGGAAGTTTTATCTTTTATAATGGGAATGCTATTTTTTATTGGTGGAATTCTTATAAAACATGTATTACCAACAGTTGGTATTGAGCTTCCTTCTATTGCTTTCGTTGGAACCTTTATTGTTGCTTATATCTTGTTAGGATGGGATGTTTTATATGGAGCCATTAGAAATATTGGTTCGGGACGTATTTTTGATGAAAAGTTTTTAATGAGTCTTGCTACCGTTGTTGCTATATCTATTCAATATTATGAAGAAGCAATCTCTGTGAT
>JBAYFA010000132.1:0-3854 GCA_041667425.1 Bacilli bacterium | reverse complement strand
TCACCCGCATAAATAGAAATATTATCGGGAATTTCAGATCCACCCAAACTTTTAATGGCATTTGCTTTGGTATCTCCAAAAACAAATGGATTAAACGGCATCCCTGTTAACACATTATTATCCGCTGCTTGTTGAGCTACAACCACATCAGATGTAAGGGAATGATTGAACACCAAGTCATTTAGACGACTATCATAAGCAAGTCCTTCATCAAGAAGAAGAGATGATACTTGGCTAGTTCCGCTTAGGATTCCAACGATTTCAAGTTCAATACCATTGCTATAAGCTGTAGTCAAGTCAGCTGCAACTTGATAAACAATTCCATCAAATGTATAATAATCATCATTAAACGCTGATATCATCGTTTTCCCAATAATGGCACTATATTCAATTTTTTCATCAATAGTAATTCCCAGATCAGTAAGAATATCTTGATCAATGCGATGTTGTTCACTAATAATTAAGACCACTTCTTGAGCACTCTCAGGCATATGACCACTCACCAAATCAAATTGAGTCAATAAGTATTCAGTACTACTGGGAAGTACACTAAAATTCAAATCATCGCCATCGATCGCTTTTATACCATTATAATCAGTTAATATATTAAACATCGTTGCATTGTATCCATAACTATAACTTTGATAAAGGGTTGGATCCATTGCTTCGATATAATCTAAATATCGTTGCGTAATTTTATTTTCACGAACAGGAATTCTCGATGTAGAACTATCAAAAGGATAAATATAATCCTCTGGTTCTTCTTGATTTTGATTTTGTAAATTTTGTAAAGTTTGCATATCAAAATTATATGCATATTGACTAACCGTGAGTGGCATTCCTGATAATGATTCTTGTTGCAATTTATCGACTTGATTACCAAATCCATTAGAAATCGATAGAACAAGCGCCACTCCAATAATACCAATCGAAGCCGCCAGTGTAGTAATAAGTGATCGAACAATCTTGGTTTTTAAATTATTAAATGATAATTTAAGAGCAGTAAAAAAACTCATGGCGGTTTTCTTAGGAGCATAAACCAAAGTAGATGATTCAATTACGGTAGGATTTGAATCGGATATAACTTTCCCATCGTATAGTTTGATAATTCTATCAGAATATTCTTCTGCTAAAGTTGGATTATGAGTAACAATAATTACTAAATTTTCTTTAGCAATTTCTTTGATCAAATCTAATATTTGAATACTAGTTTTTGAATCCAAAGCACCCGTTGGTTCATCCATCAAAATAATATCAGGATGATTCACAATCGCTCGAGCAATGGCCACGCGTTGCTTTTGACCACCCGATAATTGAGATGGCAGTTTATACATGTGCTCTGCTAAACCGACTCGTTCTAAAACTTGTATAGAAGCTGCTCGTTTTTCATGAATAGAAACTCCACTTAACGTTAGAGCCATTTCCACATTATCAATTACCGAAATATGATTAATTAAGTTATAGCTTTGAAAAACAAAGCCAACACTGTTGTTTCGATAAGAATCCCAATCACTATCCTTAAAGTTTTTAGTTGATTTCCCATTAATAATGAGATCTCCACTCGTATATCGATCAAGACCACCGATGATGTTGAGTAATGTGGTTTTCCCGCAACCTGATGGCCCCAAAATAGAAACAATTTCTTTGCGTTTAAACGATAGGGTAATTCCATCCAACGCTGCTTGCTTGAAACTATCCGTTTCATATATTTTAAATATTTTTTTTAATTCTAACATGTAAAATCCTCCTTCTTCAATTATACACGATAAAGTTTGTGTTGACATCATTTTTTTAAATATGTTTGATAATCTATTTTATTATACCATACATTCATAATCATACCTTAAATCCGCATTTATAATTGTAATTCAACACTTTTAATTAAAAATATGCTATAATGTATAAAATAATATGGTCATCAGGAGGTAAAATTATGGGGTTATCAATTGTCTATTCACCAGAAGTGTTGGAAGCAAAGAAAAACGCTCAACCCATTGTTGCCTTAGAGTCCACTATTATTTCTCATGGAATGCCATATCCTCAAAATGTTGAAACAGCTCTAGAAGCCGAAAATATATTACGCCATAATGGAGTGGTCCCTGCAACCATTGCCATCATCCATGGCATCATTAAAGTCGGACTCACTCATAAAGAACTCGATTATTTAGGACGTCGTGGACAAAATGTGATGAAAACATCACGTCGTGATATTCCTTATATCCTTTTAAAAGAATTCGATGGGGCCACCACAGTATCTGCTACCATGTTTATTAGTGAACTAGCTGGTATCAAAGTGTTTGCAACCGGAGGAATTGGGGGAGTTCATCGAGGAGCAGAATACAGTTTTGATATCTCAGCAGATCTTGAAGAACTAGCAAAAACCAAGGTAGCCGTCGTCTGTGCAGGAGCAAAATCAATCCTTGATCTCGCCAAGACAATGGAAGTATTAGAAACCCAAGCGATTCCTGTTATTGGATATCAAACAAACATCCTCCCGGCTTTTTATACATCCCAAAGTGATTACCAAGTCAATTATCGCCTTGATCACCCTCATGAAATTGCCCTATTAATGAAATATAAATGGGATTTAGGCTTAGAAGGAGGCCTCATCATTGCCAACCCAATTCCTCAACCCTATGAACTTGATCCAATTTTTATCAATCAAGCCATTGAAGAGGCTCTAAAAGAAGCCGCTTCTTTAGGAATTCACGGAAAAGAAACCACTCCTTTCTTATTGCAACAAATCAAAAATTTAACTGGAGGACATAGTCTTGAGGCCAATATCAAACTCTTTTTCAATAATTGTCTCCTCGCTAGCTTGATTGCGAAAGACTATCACAATCTATTATGACCATATTAGGATTAGTGTTAGAACTCAATCCATTTCATCGTGGACATGTCTATTTTATTCAACAAGCCAAAAAGCTATCCAATCCTGATTTCACCATTGCAGTTCTTAGTGGAAATTATGCTATGAGAGGGGAAGTCATGGTCACAAATAAATGGGAACGATCCCAACTACTTCTTGATTATGGGGTTGATTTGATCATGGAACTGCCATATTTGGGAACCAATGGAAGTGCTGATTATTTTTGTTACAATACCGTTAAAATTTTAACAGATATGGGAATGAACCACCTTGCTTTTGGGGTAGAACTTGATCAACTATCTTATTTAAAAACCATCAAGACCATACAATATTCTCATGCTTTTGATCTACTCATGCAAACCTATCTCAAACAAGGACTGTCTTATAGTGGAGCAAGTAATAAAGCAATGATGGAATTATCCAAGGATGAGCTCATTCGTACCCAATTTTCACTTCCGAACAACACTCTTGCTATTGGCTATCTTCATGCCTTAGATACCCTCAATCCCACTGCAAAGGTTACCCTCGTCAAACGAATAGGCAATCAATACTTTGATACCACCTTAAACAACACCTCCTATAGTAGTGCCACTTCTTTAAGAGAAAGTTTGCGGTCCAATCAAGATATAAGTGCCTATGTTCCTACAACTAGGGGATTTTATAATCCAGCCTTGATAGAAGAACGCCTATTTTCAGCACTACAATATATTTTCGCGACCCAATCAATCGAACAACTCGAAACTTATTTGGGAATTGATGAAGGAATTGAACATCGATTTGCGAAATTCATACTTGAAAGTTCAACCTATCTTGAGCTCATTACTCATATTCAAACACGACGATATCCGATTAATCGTATTCGCCGAATGATATTAAATATTTTACTACAAATTCCAAAACATTTAGAAAGACAATATCATACTTACTTACGCATCCTCGCACTCAATAATGCTGGGAAAGCTTATTTAAAAACTCTTTCTAAATC
>JBAYFA010000131.1:0-3857 GCA_041667425.1 Bacilli bacterium | reverse complement strand
TGGCAATTTTCTCTTTGGACTTCATCCAGGGGCAATGGCTGAAACCAGCGCTATCTTATCAATGATTGCATGTGTTTATTTAATCGCTCGCAAAGTGATTAATTGGCGTGTTCCTGTCATTTATTTGAGTGGTGTTTTTGTGTTGACCTATATTATTGGGGCATTTCAAGGGTATGCTCTTGATCTTCGTTTTCCATTGTTTCAATTATTCAATGGAGGCCTTGTTTTTGGTGCAGTCTTTATGGCTACAGAACCTGTAACAACGCCACGAACTCCAAATGGGAAAGTGGTATTTGCCCTCTTATTGGCAAGTTTAACGGTGATGTTGCGTTTCACAAGTGATATGAGTGAAGGCGTTGCCACCTCTATTTTATTCCTTAATATGCTTGTTCCTTTAATTGATCGCTCAATGGCTAAGGTTCGAGTTGAGGGAACCTCAAGACACGTCATCATCACCTATTGCATCATTGGAGTGGTTTTACTTGCCATTTTTGGCTTTACCATGATGCAGATTGGAGTGTAATATGAAAAAACAATTAGTTTTCTTTATTCTTGGATTTATTCTCCTCTTTGTAATCGGAGGAATGACTGAAATCGGAATCAATCGTGAACAAGCTTTCATTTTAGAAGAAAAAGATAGTATTATCCATTTAGCAGACGCCTTGGGCGCCCGTACCATGGAAGAAGATACAGTTTCCTTTTTAACAAGTGGAAATACCACCATTATTCAAAAAATGAATGTTATGAATAAGGATGGTGATTTAGTAGCCATTATTTATACGGGTGAAACAACTGGTCGCAAACCGGGATTACAAGTTGCGTTTGCCGTCAATGTAACTACTCATCATATCATTGGGATGCGAATTGTTGCATCGAATGAGACACCTGACTATGAGGGGCGTCTTTATTCATCAGATACTTTTTTTGATCAATTTTTAGATAAAGATATGACCACTGTCTCTTTCAATGTCGAGATTGTCAGTGGTGTGACCCTTACATCAACTGGAATTCAACAGATTATGCAACTGGTTCGTAAGCAATATGACCAAGATACGTCATTTACTGCCCCGAGTGAAATTGTCTTAGTATCCAAAGGACAAGATATGGGAAATCTCGAACATTTTCAATATGAATTCTTAATTGGAGAAGAAACACTAACGGCTGTGGTCAATCAAAGTTATACCTTAGTTTCGATTTCTAATCCTGCTTTCCAAACCTTAGTCTTGGCTACCATTGATAGGAATCCAGTAACCGATTTTATTCGCAGTGCAACGCTAGCGGAGGGGACATGGACCATTGTCATTCAATCCAAAGGATATACAGGCATCTTTGTCTCAACAGCAACAGTCGATGATACGACTGATGCCATTCTCAGTTTTAGCTCTAATATTTCTAATGAGACATATGATAGTGACTATAACGATGGGTATACGGGGGGATCATTCCAACCCGTGTATGATGCTGTGATTAGTGGGGCGGACTTGTCAATTGTGACTGGAGCGACTTATACTTATTACGGAGTTTTATCTGCTCGGAATCTATTATATTCGTTATTGGAAGGAGGACTTGGAGCATGAAAAATTTACCAAAACCGATTCATTATGGATTATTACTTCTCATCGTGGGAGCGATTTTAGGAGGACTTCTCGTTTTAGTGAATTCTTTTACCTCTGTGATTATTGCTGCCAATGAAATTAGAGAAGTGGAACCAAAACTTCAAGCCTTGGCACCCGAGTGTAGCCGCTTTGAAGTGGCCACTGATCAAATTAGTGATTTACCTGACTATGTGTCTAAAGTTTTCTTTGGATATGAAGAAGAAGCGGTCACAGTTGTTATTTATTGGACTGAGACCCCTGCTTATGGGAACTTAGTTATGAAAGAACTAATCGCTATTGATGTTGCCTCAAACAAAATTTTAAATGTAGTGATAACCTCCTCGATTTTAACTAGTCATGGAAAAGATGCAGACTTTGTTATGTACGATAATTTTTTTCAAAATATTAATGTATCTACCTATGCGAACCAATCTTTAGATGATTATAGTAAAAACGATCCTGAAATCATTAGTGGAGCGACGGTATCTAGTTTGGGCGTCTTACAAGGGGTCATCATTGCATCAATGCATTATCAAAATGCGGATTGGGGGTTCTAATATGAATCAAAAACAAAACTTTTTAAAAGGATTGTTTAAAGAAAATCCTATTTTAGTATCGATGCTTGGGTTGTGTCCAGCGCTTGCTATTACTGATAAATTTGAAAATGCTTTAGGAATGGGACTTGCTGTCTTATTTGTTTTAGTAATGTCAAACTTCTTGATTTCACTATTACGGAAAATCATTCCCAATGAAATTCGAATTCCTGTCTTTATTTTGGTGGTGGCAACGTTTGTTACCATTGTTGACATGGTGATGGCAGCTTTCCTTCAAGAACTTCATCAAACCTTGGGAATCTTCATTCCTTTGATTGTTGTTAACTGTATTATCTTAGGAAGAGCTGAAGCGTTCGCCTCTAAAAACGATGTAGTCAGCAGTGTGATTGATGGAGTGGGAATGGCTATTGGCTATACCATGATTATCGGCGTGATTGCCTTTGCTCGAGAATTACTCGGAACAGGTGTCATTACGGTGTGGGGTGATTTGTCTATTGATTTTAATAAAATCGTTGGTCATGACATTCCTTATTTTACTAGCTTTTTCACGAGCCCGGCCGGAGCCTATATTGTTTTAGGGGTCTTGTTCGGGATAGTAGCAGCCGTTAAATCGAAGAAGAAAGTGAGTGAAGCAAAATGACGAATATTGTAACATGGATAGTCTCTGCGACCCTCATTCAAAACGTTATTTTATCGCGTTTCTTAGGAACCTGTCCTTTCTTAGGAGTCTCTAGTAAACGTGAATCAGCAACAGGAATGGGATTGGCTGTGACACTCGTTGTTGGAATTTCCTCAATGGTGGCATGGGTACTTGATCGCTATATCTTAGTTCCTTTTGATATTAAGTATATGCGCACCATCGTCTTCATTTTTGTAATTGCTGGATTGGTCCAAATTATTGAAATGTTTTTAAAGAAAGTTATTCCGAGTTTATATAAGTCTTTAGGTATCTACCTTCCTCTTATTACAACCAATTGTGCTGTTTTGGGGATGGCAACGGTCGTAACTACGCAAAACTTTGATTTTCTAAAGACCGTCATCTATGCATTTGCATCAGGATTTGGTTTCTTCATGGTCATCTATATTTTTTCAGCATTGCGTGAAAAAATGGAAACGTCTCCGATTCCTACCCCGTTTAAAGGCATTCCTGTTGCTTTAGTGACCGCAGGTCTAATGGCAATGATTATTGCTAGATTTGCAGGGATTGTATGATGGCTTTAAGTATCACCCATATCATTGTCCCGATTTTATTGATGGCCGGATTGGGATTGTTTTTTGGAATATTACTTGCTGTGTTAGCAAAAGTTTTTTATGTAAAGGAAGATGTTAGAGTAGAAACTCTGACCTCTATGCTTCCTGGATATAATTGTGGAGCCTGTGGGTATCCCGGATGCAATGGGCTTGCAAAAGCGATTATTGATAAAAAAGCAACGGTTGATTCTTGTAAACCGTCAAAACCTGATCAAAAACAAGCGATTCGTGAGTGGCTTGATTCACTTCCGAAGGATGAGAAACTGTAAACGTATTCTTTATCACATTATTTGACAAGTAAGCATTTTTCCTTCATAATGCAAGTATAACTAGAAGTTATAGGAGGAAAAAAATATGAAAAAAATTATTAGTTTATTTATCTTAGTTCTTTTAACGTTTACTTTTGTTGGATGTACACCAAAAGAAGACGCGATAGAAAGAACTTACAAAGCAGATG
>JBAYFA010000130.1:0-3884 GCA_041667425.1 Bacilli bacterium | reverse complement strand
TGAGGTGCGTAACTTTTAGTAGGGGTGCGTAAATTTTAGCAGGGGTGCGTAAAAATCACTAGGGGGTGCGTAAATTCTGCAAAGGGTGCGTAATTGTATCAAAATAGGTCATGCAACACAGTGCGATCAATGAGATTCAAACTCTAAAACTTTACTAATTTGTTGCAAAACAGGTTACTTCGGAGAACTCGAATCACTTTTGTATAGCACTAGGCGCCATATGATACAGTTTGTCTGTGTAAACACATTTCAAAATTTAATGAAAGAAAAGCATAGCATTTAAAAGAGAAAATGTTTTTAAAAAAAGACTTTAGCCTTTAAAGTCTTTTTTTATTCTTCATAAAAATATATAACTTTATTATTAAACTACATGTTATGATAAAACGAAAAATTTAATAACCGATTTTTTGATGGAGTTCATTTAAAATTGTCAAATTTGACGCAAATGAAAATGATTTCCTAAAGAGAAGACCCCTTTTTTTTATGAGTATTTTGTGGTACAATAGTAAAGGTTATAAAGGAGTGAAAAAGATGGCAGTAAAATTAGTCATTAGCGAAGAACAATTATCAGAATTTAAAACAAAGATGGTAGAACATAAGAAGAAACCAGGGCCTCTTATGCCAATTCTTCATGATGCACAGCATATTTTTGGATGCGTTCCTTTACATATTCAAAAAATTATTGCTGAAGAATTAGGAGAAAGTGTTGCAAAAATTAATGGAGTGGTGACTTTCTATTCTCATTTTTCCATTGAGCCTAAAGGAAAACATATTGTCAGTGTTTGTTTAGGCACGGCATGTTATGTTCGTGGATCACAACTCGTGATTGATGAAATTAGTAAAATATTACAAATCAAACCAGGAGAAACTTCCGCCGATGGAGAATTTACTTTAGAAGCTTCACGGTGTATTGGTGCGTGTGGTTTAGCACCTGTTTTCACAATCGATGGTCATGTATATGGAAAAACAACTCCCACTATTGCTAGAAAAGCCATTCAAGAATTGTTAGGTAAATAAACGATGAAGGCATCTAAGTTAGTTCAAATTCTAAGAGGTGAAGTCTTCACTCAATCAACTTTTGATCCTGATAAAGAACTTAATTGCGCTTTTAGTTGTGACTTGATGAGTGATGCATTGATGTTGTTAAGAAATGTGGATGAAGCTTTTAGTGAAGCAGGCATCCTAGTGACTGGTTTGGTGACAGTTCAAGGAGTGCGTACTGCAGAAATGCTTGATTTACCTGCCATTGTTTTAGTTCGTGGAAAAAGACCCAATGCCGTTGTCATTGAAGAAGCTAAAAAAGCACACATCATGATGATTGGTACCAAATACACCATGTTTTCTGCCAATGGCAAAATGTATGCCAATGGCATTCAAGGCATTAGTGAATACGAAGATGCAAAAAACGTTTAATTTCGATATCAAAAAGCTCAATTTAGAACAAGCGGGATGTGTATCTAGTACCTTAAAACGTGAATTGACGATGGCCGGAGTTGATAAAAAACTTATTCGACGTATTGCTATTGCGACCTATGAGGCTGAAATTAATATGGTATTTCATTCATGGGGTGGGACATGCCATGTTCAAGTAGATGATGATAAGATTATCATCCGTTTTCGTGATAAAGGACCTGGAATTGCCAATCTTCAAAAAGCCATGATGGAAGGCTACTCTACGGCGTCTGACATCGCTCGTGAAAACGGATTTGGGGCAGGAATGGGACTTCCTAACATCCAAAATGCGTGTGATGAATTATACATTCAAACCAACAATGATGGAACAGATGTTCTTATGAAGTTTGTTGTGAATGGAGGAAATTCTCATGCAAGTATATGATTTACAAAATGTTGATCACATCACTACTTTTTGTCTGGGAGATAACCGTCCTATTACGGGATATTATGCAGGTGATATGCTTAGTTGGGTAATGGGTCACGTTAAAACGGAAGGCATTGTCTTCATTACGATGCTATCTAATATGAATGTTTTGGCGGTTGCATCGCTTTTAGATTGTTCGGCTATCATTTTTCGTGAAGGCATCGTTCCTACTAATGAAATGATAATAAAAGCCGTGAGTGAAGGAATCACTTTACTGGGGTCACCAGGGGATGCCTTTGATATTTATGAAGGAATTAAAGCATATGAAACAATCATATGACCTTCATATTCATTCTGTCTTGTCTCCTTGTAGTGATCGACTTATGACTCCTAATAATATTTTCAACATGGCGATGTTAAAAAAACTAGATGTTATTGCGATTACTGATCATAATGCTTTATTTCAAGCGCCGCTTTATCGTACATTACAGGAAAGTTTTGATTATTTATTTTTATACGGAGCTGAAATCACCGTTTTAGAAGGATTTCATGTGCTGGTCTATGTTGAAAATGTCCAAGCAGCTCTTGCCTTGCAAGAGGTGATTGCCCCTTTACTGATCCACACTCCTGCACGCCATCGCGAGTTACAATCAATATGTAATATCATCGATGATGAAGTTGCAACTTACCCGTATGATTTGCATCAACCCATTGCTTTATCTTTTCATAAGTTATCGCATATAGTCCATTGTTTAGGGGGAGTTGTGGTGTTAGCTCATGTCGATAGAAATCAATGTGGCATTATTCACAAAGGAATTCTATTAGAGCATCGCGATATTGATGCGATTGAAGTGAAAGATATGAATAATCTTTTGGTCATTTATGAAGAATATCCCCTACTGGGTAGTCTTCCCATTTTGCGAAATTCCGATGCACATGCTCTACAAAATATACATGAGGCGTGTTATACGCTTGAATTAGAAGATAAAACATTTGCCTCTTTCAAAAAGGCATTAAAATCATGACAGAAATTTCTTTATATATGTTAGACCTTGTCCAAAATAGTATTCTTGCGAAAGCAAGTGTCGTTACGATTACGATGAATGAAGATATTACGCATAATCGACTGGTATTAACCATTAGTGATAATGGAAAAGGAATGGATGAGGCGACGCTACAACAAGTCACGTCTCCCTTCTACACCACAAGAACCACTAGAAAAGTCGGTCTTGGACTTGCTTTTATGAAAGAATTATGTGACGCTTGTTCGGGGTCTTTTCAGATTACATCAATTCCTAATCAAGAAACAATGCTTGAAGCCGTCATGCAATATGATCATATTGATCGTCCAGAATTAGGGCAAATCGCGGAGTCCCTTTACAGCTTAATGTTGCAAGAGGTTCGCATTATTTATCACCATTATAGAAATAATTACCACTTTCGCATCGATAGTGAAGAAATACGCACCATTTTAGGAGACGTATCACTAGCACAATATGATGTGATGAGATGGATTAAAGAATATATAACAGAGCAAATTGCTCAGTTAACACCGATGGAGGAACTATGAAAACAATTGAAGACTTAAAAAGGATTCGTGAAGAAGCCAATAAAAAAATGACGATGCGCCATTTAGAAGATGGATATCGCATTGTTGTTGGAATGGCCACTTGCGGAATTACAGCAGGAGCAAGGCCTGTTTTAAATGCCTTGGTTGAAGAAGTGGGAAAATTGAATACTAACCATGTCACAGTGACGCAAGTGGGTTGTATGGGGGAATGTGCCCTTGAACCCATCGTGGAAGTGTTTGATCATGAAGGCAATCGGACCACTTATTGTCGAGTGAAACCATCTGATGCTCAACGGATTGTTTCCCAACATATCGGTCATCATCAAATCGTTGACGATTTGTTGATATCGAAATGTAAGAATTAGGAGAAAGCAATATGGCAGTTATAGCACAAGTCATCGTTTGTGGTGGCACAGGATGTATGTCGAGTCGGAGCGAAGCCATTCGCAACGAATTTATTGAGCAAATCAAGAAAATTGGTTTAGAAGACGAAAT
>JBAYFA010000129.1:0-3890 GCA_041667425.1 Bacilli bacterium | reverse complement strand
GTTGTTTTTGCCCTCCAGATAATTCCGATGAATAACTTTTTGCTTTATCTTGTAAGTCTAACATGGACAATAGATTACAAACTTTTGTCTCTTGAAATTCTGTTGATTTTTTTTGAACAACCTTCATGGCGATTTTTAAATTGTCTTCCACATTTAAATGATCAAATAAATTATAGTCTTGAAAAATATAACCAACTTTTTGATAAACGTCAGATTTCTCATGTTTTTTATAAGGAAAACAAGGGGTTTCAAATAAATTGATTTCACCAGAATCGGGAGTTTCCAAATCAACAATCATTCGCAACAACGTCGATTTCCCCGAACCACTTGGACCAATAATGGCCAGTGTTTCGCCTTTATCCATGGAAAAAGAGATGTCCTGACAGGCAATAGTTTCTTGAAACGTTTTAGTCAGTGATTTGACTGTCAATATCTTCATAATGACCTCCTAATGATAAAATGCATATTTATTTTCAATACGTCGAAACACTAATACAATCCCATATGATAATCCCAAATATAGAAGTGCCGCCACAATATATGCTTCAAAGCGTATATCCGCCGTAACAATTCGTTGCGTAATCTTCAAAATATCTAAAATAGCGACAGAAGCCACAAGAGCTGTATCTTTTACCAATGTAATTGCTTCATTAGTAATGGTTGGCAATACCTTTTTCACCGTCTGAGGAATGATGATTTTTATATACCCCTGAAACGAGGAAAATCCCAATACCTGATACGCTTCAAACTGGCCTTTTGAAATGCTGTTCATCCCACCTCGAAAGATCTCAATGAAATAAGCAGTATAATTTATTATAAACGTCAAAATGGCCATATTCATGCGATCCACACGAAATCCAAAAATCATTGGTAGACCAAAGACCATAAAATATAATTGTAATAACAGTGGAGTTCCTCGAATCACCCATGTATATAAATCTAAAATCTTCACCAGCGGAACAAATTGACTGCGTTTTAATATCGCTCCAAATAACCCAAGAGGGATTGAAAAGGCAAATGTGAAGATAAAGATAATAACAGTAATTTTTAGTCCAGATAGAAGATTAACGAGGATTTCAATATAATAGTTCATTAATCACGATTGAATAAATTGACACCGAACCACTTAATTGAAATGGTTTCGATTTTTCCCTCTTCAGCAAGACGATCAATAATATCATCAACTTCTTGACAAAGACTCACATCTTGCAATCTGAAGCCAATGCCATATTCTTCTACTCCAACAATTTGCGTTCCGATTTCATAATTGTTGGAATTTTTTAGCACATAATAACGAGCATAAATTTCATCAACAACAACAGCATCAATACTACCACCTTCTAAAGCCATCAACGCTTCACTAGAAGTTCCATACAAATCCAAACCAGACAAACTATTAAATAGATTAGTATTCGCACGAACAGCTAATTCACCACTTGAGCTTGATTCAACCCCCACTACTTTACCAGTCAAATCAGCAAGGGTATCAATGGGACTATTTAATTTTGTTAAAATAATAAGATTATTATCTAAATATTTATTTGAAAATGTCATTTGTGTTTTTCTCTCATCAGTAATGGTCATTCCATTCCAAATGCAATCAATCGCACGTGATTCTAATTCAAATACTTTCGAATCCCAATCAATATATTGTATGACGAGATCCACTCCCAACTCACTAGCCACAAGCGTTGCTAAATCAATATCAAATCCAACTGTTTCTCCTCCTTCTAAATAACCCATGGGCGGAAAATCAGTGACCCCAATAACAAGTGTTCCCTTATCTTTTACATATTCAAGTGAATCTTGACTGCTGTTTGTACACCCTCCAAGACTGACTATTCCAACAACTAAAAACAATAACAACATAATTTTTTTCATTTTCTTCATCTCCTTGTCCAATATTATACTTCATCACTTTAATGTTGTAAAGTATTATTTTATAAAAATGTTTTCATTTTGTAAAAAAAATGGTTTTGTAGACATTTGACTTACAAAATATGGAGAAATGTTGTATAATATAAGTAAGAATGATCATTTGAGGTGAATTGTGGTTATTTATGAATCAGGAGAAATGTATTTAGAGACGATTTTAGTGCTCCATGAGCATCAAGATATCGTTCGAGCAATTGACGTTGCCAATAAACTAAAGTACTCGAAACCCTCAGTCAGCCGAGCAATCAATGTTTTGAAATCCAAAAATCTTCTTAAAGTAGAAAAAAATGGAAACTTAGTGTTGATGACTGCTGGAGAAACCATTGCCCGTACCATTTATGAACGTCATCAAATTATTACTCGGTATTTGGTTGAAGTTTTAGGTGTACCTAATGACACCGCTGAAGAAGATGCTTGTCGAATTGAACACGTGATTAGTGTTGAAACCATCTCTAAAATTAAGGAATATTTGGATAAATAAATGGATGTTGCTTTACTAAAATGTGATCAATACGAGCTCGAACTCGTCAAAGAAAAAATCCGTAATGCCATTAATCTTCTTGGAGGATGGAACATTTCACCTAATGATCGGGTTTTTATCAAATTAAACTGTGTCGGACCCTTCTCATCAGAGATGGGAATCACCACTCATCCTACTTTTGTACAAGCAGTGATTCAACTTGTTAAAGAACAAACTTCACATATACTCATTGGTGATAACCCCGCAACAAAGGATATTTTATATACATTACGAAAAAACGGCTTACTTGATGTCATCCGTGAAGAAAACATTCCTGTTTTTAACGGCAAAGAGTCAACCACCATTACCACTCCTCACGGTAAATATTATAATTCTTTTGAAGTATCCAAACAAATGATAGATGTTGATGTCCTCATCAATCTTCCAAAACTAAAAACTCATGCTTTTGCCTATATGTCAGTGGCTGAAAAAAATCTGTTTGGTTTTATTTACGGTTTAAGCAAAGCTGCATGGCATGTGCGTGCATCTAACCCTCTTCAATTTGGAGAAGCCATCAATGATTTATATCAAGCAATTCAACTATCTTATAAAGACAAGCAAATGATTCATCTATGTGATGGTATTCTTGGACTTGAAGGAGAAGGTCCTAGTTCAGGAGGTAAACCCATTGCCTCAAAAATCATCCTTGCTTCCCGTGATGCGGTCAGTTTAGACCGAGTAGCCGCCGAAGTGATGGGACTTGACTATCGCAAGCAGTTTATTAACGTCATCGCTCATCAGCGAAAATTAGGACAAGGTGATCTAACTAAAATTTCAGTACTTGGAAATAAAATTGAAGATTTTTCAAATCTTTCCTTTCTTCCTCCCCGAGAATCTATGAGTATTTTATCACTCCGATTATTGAAAATTAAAAGTATTCGTAATTTGATTTTGGAATATCCTGTTATCGATTTAGATCAATGTATCCAGTGTGGTGAATGTGCTCATATATGTCCACCTCACGCCATGACCATTGAAAAAGGCAATTATCCTCATCTTGCCCGTAATCTGTGCATTCGATGTTGGTGCTGCGCTGAAGTCTGTCCAAAAAATGCAATTTCAAAAAGTAATCGTCCCATAATCGGCCGTCTTTTCTTAAAAGATAGAAATTAAAAACAACTTGAATAATCAAGTTGTTTTTTCATGTTCTACCATGACTCCTTTTAAGTGCCAAGTATATGCTTTTTCAATGAATACACGAACCATTGTTCCGATAAGGTCTTTAGGGCCTTCAAAATTAACAAGTTTATTATGAGGCGTATATCCATTCAGAAGATGTTTTTTCTTTTCACTAACACCTTCAACCAATACCTCTACTATTTGCCCCTCAAAACGTTGATTTCCACGAGCAAATCCTTCATTGATAAGTTCATTGAGTTTTAAAAGGCGCGCTTTTTTCATGGAAAAATCAGTTGTATCTTCAAATTTAGCCGCC
>JBAYFA010000128.1:0-3894 GCA_041667425.1 Bacilli bacterium | reverse complement strand
CGCAGAATTTCCAAGTAATACAAGTTGGTAAGACGTATTATCGGGATCATGGTAAACTACTTGCGAAAGCGATTCACCAATAGAGGCGATTCCTGCAAGTGGAAAACAAAGAAGTAATAAATAGAGAGCCCCTTTGACGGCTCCAATTCCGAACCCACCTAACCGTGATAAAAAACTTTTCCTTTTCTTTTTTCCATAACTATTTCGCTTCTTAGGTTTAAAAAATAGCCATAGAATATCAGTGAATAATTTGAAGATAGTAAAACTAATCACAACAATTCCTATAAAATAAACAAGTCTCACAACCATCACCAGTAAGCCTGATACCAAGCTAGCAACATAAGTGTCTTGTGTTAAAAGCCCTGTTATTCCCGGAAAATTACTAACAGCAATATCATGAACAAATTGATTAAGGGAAGTTACAGGAACTTCCATGAGTATCAAATTGTATGAGGTCAAATCAAAATTGAGCAAGGCTACAGAGGCTGTATCCATCACAAACCATCCACCAACGAGAATAATTGTGGTGGCAATTAAATAGAAAATTGATTTGTAGGTTCCTCTAAAAAAGCCTATGATTGCAAAAAAAGCAACAAAAGCAATAATACCATAATTAAAATACTGTAATAAAGTCGCCGTATCTGGCAATTGATTTAAATCCATACATCTCTCCGATCTTTTCTATATAAATAATAAGTATACCTTAAGTCATCTTATCTATATTATAACATAATCAATAAAAATATTGAATAAATAATATTTTTTTTAAAAAAAGAATAACGAATAAAACTACTTGTGGTATTATTATGTTTTTGTTATACTATTAATAGGTGATCATTTTGTTTCAAACAATAAAACCCGAAAATCAAATAATTTTTAATCATTTTATTCTAGGTGAATGTCACGGAAGTGAATTGTGTTTCGCCAATATTTTTGCATGGAAAGACGATGATGAATTATTAATTTATTACGATGAACATTTACTCATAATTAAGGGGCGAGATTTCTTTTTTCCACCCTTAGTACGAGAAGTTCCTTATCAAATAGGAATTGATTTTATTCAATCCTACTGTAAAGAACATTCATTCCCTTTTCGTATTGTTGGAATAACAACCCGGTTTTTACCTTTTTTTCAAATTCTGAATACTGTTCTTATCCGTCATCCTGAATTGGATGAATATTTATATCATGCAACGGATTTAATTACTTACTCCGGTAAGAAATATCATTCAAAACGAAACTTACTAAATCAATTTTTGAAAATTCCTCATGAATTCATATCTTATCACTCACGATTAAGAACCCAAATCATTGATTTGGTTAATTTATGGGAATCAGACGTTGATGATACTCATGAGTTAAAGGGAATTCTATCATTACTTGACCACATTCACATAATTAATTGCTTTTGCGATTGCATCATCATTAACGAAAAATGTGAAGCTTTTGCAATTGGAGCAACCTTAAACAACATTGGAGTTGTTCTTTTTGAAAAAGCCAATACCCAATTTCCTGGTATTTATGCAGCCATTGCGCACATGGTTGCCAATAAACACTTTCAAAATATGACGTATATCAATCGTCAAGAAGATATGGGCCTTGAAAACTTGAAAAAATCTAAATTGAGTTATCATCCCTTTGGTTACGTTGAAAAATGGGAATGTACATACGACTTGATGACTCAAGCAAATCAATTATATCAAATGGCATTTAATGACTCTGATGCATACCGTACATACTTTTTTAACAAAAAAAGAAAAGATTATCACTATTTATTAGACAATAATACAATAAAATCAATGTTGTTTGCCCGAAAACAACTCATTCATTGCCATGATGTAGAATACCCTTCACGCTTAATTTTCACATTAACAACTCATCCTCATTATCAACATCAAGGAAACATGCATCGGCTCCTTCAAAAGACATTTCTAGAATGGTTTCCTGAGGTGGCAGTAGTCAGCCTTCACCCGATAATTGATGGCTTTTATGAATCTTTGGGGTTTGTACCAATTGACAAAATCCCCTTTATTCCTGACCACATTTGCCTAGAACTGACCGACGATCAACCTCTCATTCAAACTATTTATGAAGAGCAAACACACCATTATGATTGCTATACCGTTCGAACTGAAACAGATTGGAATGAACTCTTTCATGAATTAAGATTGAATAATGGGCATGCTTATTTGCTTAAAAACAAGGATAATATAGTGGGCTATGCACTTCATGACTCGGAAGAATTCATTGAGATAATAACCTCAATATCTACCTCTTATATCCAAAATAATCTCCTTCGCATTGTGAATTTGCCACTTCTACTTTCTTTAACTCCTTTCGTTTTCGAACAAACTATTCAGGTTACTGATCCTCTAATTCCAATGAATCAAATAATCATTCCTGGTCTCAACAATAACATACAAATCATGAGCATCAATGAATTGACTGTTTATATATTTCAAAATAAACGATGTCTTATTTTAAATCGATATTAATCAATAACAAAAGAACACCTCTGAGATAAATTAACATCAGAGGTGTTCTCTTTTATTTGTTATTCAACAGGTAATACTAGTCCATGATAAGTGGTTAAAATATATTCAGCAATTAATTCTTGAGTTAAGGCTTCAATTAAGATTAGAATTGCCTCTTTATTTTCATTGCCTGTTTTAACAGCAACGATATTTGCATAAGTATCAGCAGCCAATGATTCTGGATTTTCTGTTGCTAAAAGCGATGTTAAACTAATTCCACTGCTAAGGGCATAATTACCATTAATGACTCCGTAGTCAAATCCCACTAATTGCGACGGAATAGAAGCTGCTTCTAACGCAATAACTTGTAAATTTTTGGGATTGGACGTTATATCATTTTCAGTAGCAAGTAACCCTTTACTCGTATTAATGTCAATAAGACCCAATTGTGAAAGCAAGTGTAACGCTCTTGCACAATTGGTCGCATCATTGGGAATAGCAATCCGACTACCCTCTGCTATGGTGGCAAGTGGTTCTCCAAGACCACGATATAATCCAAGTGGCTCAAAATGAACAGCAAGAACCGATGATAATTGTGTGTGATTACTCTCATTAAATTGAGTTAAATAAGGTTGATGTTGGAAAAAATTGGCATCCAAATCACCATTCCATAGTGATAAATTAGGGAGTACATAATCTGTGTATTCAACAATTTCAAATTCATATCCAGCCGCTTCAATATAAGAACGACATAATTCTAAGATTTCAGCATGAGGGGTAGTAGTAGCCCCAACAATCAACTTCTTGTCATCAATTGAGTTCTTTTTTGCACAACCAACCGTAAGCAAGCAAACCAAACAAATTGCAATCAATAATTTTTTCATTTTTTCTCTCCTATTTTTTATTTATTTTTTTAGCAATTCCTTCAAATACTAATTGAATCACTTGTACGAGAAGGATTAAGACAACAAGTGTTACTAACATGACATCAGTTTCAAAACGATAAAATCCATAACGAATAGCGATATCACCCAGACCACCCCCACCAACGGCTCCCGCCATGGCGCTGTATCCAATCAACATAATCATCGTTAATGAGATTCCCCGGATGAGACTTGGAATAGTTTCAACCAGAAATACTTTCCATATAATGTCCCAAGTAGAGGCCCCCATACAAATAGCCGCTTCCACAACTCCACGATCTATCTCCTTAATGCTACTTTCAACAACTCTCCCAACAAAAGGAATAGCGCCAATACTCAGTGACACAGCCACAGCGCGAGGTCCAACACTCGTTCCAACAAGAAAAATCGTAAAGGGGATTAATGCAACCAGTAAAATAATATAAGGGATAGAACGCGTCATATTAATAATCCATCCTAATAAACGATGGAGTAATGAACGCGGCGTTAATCCATTT
>JBAYFA010000127.1:0-3910 GCA_041667425.1 Bacilli bacterium | reverse complement strand
CGCATCAATTTCTTCGGAAAACTCTTGATAAATTGACTTTAGTAAATCAATAGAGGCTGTATACGTCGTACTTTGTATTGTTTGAAATATCTTTTGAGTCAAAATAAGAAGATCGTCTTCTGATAATTTAATAAGAGTGTGATATAAAGGATTTAAAATAATTTCATCTAATTTTCCTTGATCGCTGGCTAATACTTCTCCTGAAGAATCTTCATCACTTGTAATTTGAACGGTATACTGAAGGGTAATAGTCGATCGTGCACTAATACCAGGCATATAAAAATAAACGTGATCATCAATAATATCTCCTTCATAATTGGCATCAACCAAGGTGGCATATGACCCTACCTGATCACTTACTTGAAAATATCCCAAGTTTTGGAATCCTTTGTTTTCTAAATGAATGGTATATGTAATTTCATCACCTAGTTGGACACTTCCTAGATTAGGAACTGAACACGTCTTTTCAATGTCAAGGCCCTCAAGATGATATCGACTAATCGCCGATGAAGTCAATTCGATTCCTTCACGATTCATTGGTCTTAATACACAAAAACGATTAAAATTACTTTTAAATAAATAACGACTACTGTTGGTGTTGACAAACAATTCACTGGCAGCCAGTTCTAGAACTGTTCCACTATTCTCAAACCGTTCTTCATTGTAAGTATAGTTATAATCAGACCCAGTAGAATGAATAAACATATTATCACCTACATACATCATAACATGACCCGCATTATTATTATCTCGTCGATATACAATCAGATCTCCTGGTTGTAAACTAGCCCATATGGTAGACAGTAGAGAGATTTGATCGATTGTATTAGAATAATTTGCATTTTCAATATAATATATGACCTCAGAACTGGTTCCTTGATTAAGCATAGCATAATCCATATAACTATAAGTATTAGTCGATGTAAACGTCGTGGTTGGTGTGACATTAATTCCAAATGCATATTGATATACTGCATTAGCAAAACTAGAACAATCCATAAACAAATAATAATCACTTGTTGCAAGTTCTGGACTAAATTGAACCATTCGTCTTCCCGTTCCTTGATCATACTGCATTTGCACGCCTTGATAGAAATAAGCATAGCCAATACTACGCATAGCATCCGCATTTCCAGATTGCAAGCTTGGATTTTGATTCCATTTAGCAAATAAAGTGAGGTTTTCTACCGGCATGGTATCAAAGCGGAAAAAATATTGATATGATGCATCCGTAAACCATCCCCCAAACGAGTATCCATCTCTTATCGGTTCAACAGGAGCATGAATAGGACTCAACGCTTCCCCCGCCAAAGGGGCTACATCACTTCCACCATTCGTATCAAAAGTGATATAAGTTGAATCAACAATCCATTTAGCGATTAATGTGAGATCTCGCGTTGGCATTTGTGTAAAGACAAACGCTTCACTCAATAAATCTTCATACCACCCATCAAAGACAAATCCAGGTCGAGTCGGCTCTATTGGCGCACAAATAAGTTCATTAGCCAATCCCACGATGTTCTCTACATCGGTTCCACCAGCCTCATCAAAAGTAATGGTGTATGTTGTTGGTTCCCAGGAAGCATATAAAGTTTGATTTCCTAAGGGAATCCATTCATAAGTTGCTGGAATGGTTAAAGCTTCATCCATGTACCATCCATTAAAATCGAAATATTCACGAACAGGAATAGGAAGGATTATCGGGGTTTTATAGGGATCAATCATATCATCTACAAGAGATCCTCCATTTTCTTCAAAGAAAATAGTATATGAATTAGGTATCCATTTTGCAAATATCGTAATATTTGCAACAATCGGATTTTCCTGAATAGCCGCTTGCGTGACTGGTAACACAAAAGTATCATTATCAAAATACCATCCATCAAATGAATATCCTTCCCGATTAGATTCTGCCAACGAAGGAAGAGTCATTCCATCGATGATAATCGAAGCAACTGAGCTTCCTTCATTTGATTGAAACCGAATGGTATATTGTGTAGATGAACCACATCCCACAAGTCCAAGTAAAAGTATAAATATCCAGAGTAATTTTAATCTTTTCATCTTATTTTCCTTCAAATTGATTGTATTTTTTATGATTTCCATACGCATTTTTTACAGGATACTTTTCAGCATTTTTTGCCAATTTTTCAAGGATGATGTCTTCAAAGTTAAATTGATAACGATCAACCATGAGTAGTGCATAAATTAACACATCGGCAAGTTCTTCTTTTAAATGTGTCATGTCTTCAGCTTCATGTTGCCATTGATATAATTCCAACAATTCAGCAGCCTCTATACTAATCGATTTTGCAAGGTTCTCACCTGTATGAAACTGTTCCCAGTCTCTTTTGTTTCTAAACGCAATAATCTTTTCCATTAATTCATTCATAATTAACTCCTTTGTTCATACATTTTTTAAAATAATGAGCAACTGTTTGTAACTCAATTATATGTTTATTAAAAAAACGTTTCATTGTTTCACAATATATATAGGATTGATTGCGATATTTTTGACAACCACCCTGACAGAGACTTCTAAAAGGGCATACCAAACAAGTCGGTAATAACCTTTTTGACGATTCAGAAAAAGCTTTGCGAACAGGATTTTCTAAAACACTCGTCAATGAACTTGTTAAAACATTCCCAAGAAAATAATCCTTTTCAACAAAAAAATCACACGGATAACAGTCTCCATTCGCTTCAACAATGACGCCCACTCCACAAGATTGGTTTAAATCACATGAATTGGCTTTGAGTCCTAATAAAATAGCAACAAAATTATCAAATAGGCGAATACTTACAGGATTTTCTCCCATAATATCTTGAAACCAACAAGAAAATAAATCATCTAAAAAAACGAAATATTCTTCACTAGTTAAACAGTATTCTTCTTTTTTAGATTTCTGATGCAAAGGAACACAAGGAATAAATTGCAAATAAGGAAGATGTTGTTCTTTAAAAAATTGATAAAGATGCTTAGCTTCTTGATAATGTTGCTTTGTCACAACACTTAATACATTAAATTCAATTTGATATTGTTCGAGCAACTGAATACTCGATAGAACTTGTTGATAGTTTGGCCCGCGATTCGCCTCATGAAGTTCCATGGGACCATCTAAGGATATTCCCACTAAAAAGTGGTGATCTTTTAAAAAGTGACACCACTCATTATTTAATAAAATTCCATTAGTTTGTATTGAAAAAGAAACAGGAATTCTTCGATTATTAAAACGATCGACAAGTTTAATCACCATCTCATAATATGATATTCCTGCTAAAAGAGGCTCTCCTCCTTGAAAGGATAAAACCAATGCATCTTTTGTTGTGCAAAATGCGTCTTTTAAGAGCATAAAGAGCGTATCCGTCGACATCACATCATAATAAACCCCTTGTTTTTCGGTTAATAAATCATGATAAAAACAGTAGTGACATCTAAGATTACATTGACCTGATGCCGGCTTAATTAGTAAACTAACAACGTTCATGTCCGATCCTTAAATTCATGCGGATATAATTCTTTATAACGTTCAATATATTCAGAACGATTGGTTTTGATTAAATGATTGACATAATTTTTTAATTGCATGCTCGCATGGAAGGGACCTCCTTCACGCAACACTGTTGACATAGGGTCTTCAAATTCATAATGATTCTTTTTCATAGCTTGATCATGCCAATCAAATAACAATGAAGTCATTTCATGCACAATTTCCGGATGAAGTAAAGCCAAATTACATTGTTCATGTGGATCATCCTTCAAATTAAATAACATATGTTTAGGAAAGAAATGGTATCCATCATGATAGGTTCGAATATATAAATAATCACGAGCACGAACACTTCGTTGACAAACGTGAGCCATTTGACTAACTACTAAATAATCACGACCGCAATCAGATCCATCTTT
>JBAYFA010000126.1:0-3916 GCA_041667425.1 Bacilli bacterium | reverse complement strand
GCTGATACTTTTTGTTCAAGCGCTTTTACATATCCTTCGATATTATCAATTTGGTCGATTTGTTTAGCAATTTGCTCGTAATATGCAATGAGTTCAGCAGTGCTCTTCTTGTATTTTCGCCGCATATCCGAATAAAGTGACAATCGCGAATTGATTTCTTCAATCCGATTTTCATCGTACTCCATATTCCCAATCTTTAAAATGGGATCTTCAAGAATACTCTCCATGTCATAATATTTTTCTTCAAAACTTTGTCGAATCAATTGAAACCGTAGATCAATGTGTTCCAATTTTTGTAAAGTTTGCAAGGCAAGATATAAATTGGTAACCGCATCTGTTTCATACACTTTATCATGAAATTCTTTGAGTTGTTCGACCAATGTCTCATAACTAGATAATTGATTGAGTTCTTGTTTTAATTGCTGTTCTTCTTCAATCGATAAGGAAGCAAGTTCAAACTCTTTTATTTGAAATTTTAAAAAATCTTCTTTTTCATTGGCATCAGCTGCTTGTTTTTGAAGAGATTCTAACTCATTTTTAAGCGCACGATATTGTTTTAATGCTTGTTGATATGATTCAAGATCGTGCTTGATGGCATCATTTTCTAAAAAACGAAGATAATTTTTAGGATGAACGAGACCAAGTGTATCAATTTGCGAGTGAATATCTCCAATCAATTCTCCAAGTTCAACGACTTCGCCTAAAGAGACTAATGTCCCATTAACACGACAAAAACTTTTTCCAGAAGACAAGAGTTCTCTTTTAATAACAATTGACTCATGATCGTGATCAATGCCACGCTCACTTAAAAATTGACCGATGGTGGCTTCATATGAAAACGCCCCTTCAATGATGGCTTTGTTTTCTCCAAAACGAATTAAATCAGTATCAGCTCTTTTTCCAAGTAATAACCCAATGGCATCAATGATTAATGACTTCCCGGCACCAGTTTCACCTGTTAAGACTGTCATTCCATCATGAAATTGGATTTCGAGATTATCAATAATGGCAAAATTTTTAACTGTTAAAGAGTATAGCATATTTTTTTCCTCAATGTTTAAATTTTGTTAATAATTGAATCGACATCAATTCCCATTTCTTTTTTAATTTCAGCACTTGTTCCACTATCAACATATTGATCACCCAAATGATAACACTCACAAGTAATATCCAGTCCTAAGCGCATACAAGCGTCTTCAATCATCATTCCCAATGATCCAAACTGTACCACTTCTTCCACAATCAATACTCTTTTGTGATTAAGGGCACGCAATACGTCCTCATCAATGGGTTTGATAAAACGTGCATTAATAAGTCCCACACCGCGACTCTGAAGTTGTTTATCATATTGAGTAACATCCGGTCCATACGTTAAAATATTGACCTCACTAATCGGATGTTCAATAGTCCACGTACCACACACTAATTCCTCTTGGGTCAAGTCCATACGATGAGTCAACGTTTTAGGATACCGAATAGCGATGGGTCCACTGTAATCAATAGCAAATCCAATAGCCTGGTTAGCCTCATTCAAATCCTTTGGAGCAATAATAACCATATTAGGTAGATGAGATAAATAAGCGACATCAAAAATTCCTTGATGGGTTGACCCATCTCCACCGACGACGCCAGCACGATCAATTAAAAAAATGACGTGTTGATTACTTCGACAAATGTCGTGATTGAGTTGATCATAACCCCGTTGTAAGAAGGTTGAATAAATGGAAACCATTGGAACAAAACCAAATCGTGATAACGAAGAGGCCATTACCAGCGCATGTTCTTCAGCAATTCCAACATCAATCACTTGATTAGGAAAGAAAGAAGCAATAGTTTCAAGGCAAGCTCCACTCATCATCGCAGGACTAATAATTCGAATAAAGGGATTCCCCTTTACATAAGGAATTAAGAGTTCACTAATGCCTTTGCTCCAACTTAGTTCATTCGGTTTGATAATTTGATGAGTCGCCCCTGTATTCACATCAAATGAACTCACGCCATGCCAACTCCCATTTTCATCATTTTCAGCATAGGGATACCCTTTGCCTTTGGTTGTTTTAACATGTAATACCACAGATTGATTGCTTTTTTTCGCAAACTCAAAATATGAAACAAGTTCTTTGATTGAATGGCCATCAATAGGTCCATAATATTTATATCCAAGCGCAGTAAATAAATTATTCCCATAGACAAACGCACTAACGGTATCCTTTGCTTTGCGAAAGAGGCGCTGAATAAAGCGAGGAGTGATTCGTTTTGCCCGTGTATAAGAAGGTCGAATGCGAATTCGACTCATACTTTTTGCTAAACGACCGACGTTTTTAGAAATCGACATATCGTTATCGTTAATAATGATAATAGCCTTTTGATTGTGATGAGTTCCTAAGTAATTAATTCCTTCAAAGGATAATCCGTTTTGAAGTGCACCATCGCCCACAAAGGCGATGACTTCCCCAATGTCGGCTCCTCCATCTTTAGCTTCTAAGAAACCAGCTGCAGCTGATAAAGCCGTTGAAGAGTGACCAGCTTCCCATGTATCATGAAGAGATTCATCATATTTTAAAAATCCAGACAGTCCATCTTTTAACCGCAAGTTATCAAAATCTTTAGCTCTTCCAGTCAAGATTTTATGAGTATAGGTTTGATGACCCACATCAAAAATAAACTTATCATGAGGACTATTAAAAACTAAATGCATGGCAACAATGAGTTCAACCACGCCCAAATTAGCAGAAAGATGTCCTCCAGTATGACTAACATGTTCAATGATAAAATGCCGAATGTCTTGACACAATGGGTCAAGTTCATCTGGTTTTAAGTCTTTTAAAAAATAAGGGGATTGAATATCTTCAATTTTCATATAACTGATTCCACCAAACGATAACAAAGATTTTTTCCGAGTTTTTTCTCGATCAATTGTAAACAATGATGACGTGTTTCTAGTAATAATCGATTTGCTCGTTCTAATCCAATGACTTGAACGATATTCGTTTCTTCTTGAGTATCTAAATCTTGAAGATCATCGGTAATTTGAAAAGCAGATCCAAACTGTAAAGCAATCTCTTCCCATATCGGATCCACTTCATCATGGATGATGGCAGCCGATAAAAATGCACAGCGAAATAATTGTGATGTTTTCAATTGATGAATCAATTGAATTAAGGGAAAATCAAGCGAATTTTCCTGACAATCTAAGACTTGTCCACGAACCATGCCCGAAGCACCCGCAGAATGGGCAAATAAGGCAACTAACTTCACAATTTGTTCGGCGGGTAGGAGACAATGAGAAAGGATTCCAAATGCTTCAGTTAACAAGGCATCCCCCGTTAAAATAGCATTTGCCTCCCCAAAGGCAATATGAAGAGTGGGTTTCCCCCGACGCATTTCATCATTATCCATGGCCGGAAGATCATCATGAATTAAAGAATACGTATGAATCATTTCAAGACTACACGCAGCATCCAATCCCAATTGATAATCCACCCCTAAATCAACAAGACTCGAAAGCATGATTAAAGGACGGAGGCGTTTCCCTCCAGGAAATAAAGCATGAGTTATCGGTGCTAAGAGTTCTTGGGAAGATGCAATCAATTGTTGTAATCGTTGATTGATATCGGCGCGTATGGCTTCAATCATGATTGATTAGCATCCGTAGCAACAGTCATCTTTTGCATGACTATTTCTTTGGCGTCTTGAAGTTGCTTCTTACACAACAAACTAAGTTCCATTCCTCGTTGATAACTCGCTAAAGACTCTTCAAGTGATAGAGAACCACTTTCCAAATCTTTCACGATTTGATTTAATTCTTCTAACAATTGTTCAAATTTCATGATTTTTCCTCATTTTTCTTGATACTTTTAATTTCTGTCGTGGCTTCTCCATCGGCATATAAAACTTGTAATGGTTTCTTTAAATC
>JBAYFA010000125.1:0-4011 GCA_041667425.1 Bacilli bacterium | reverse complement strand
AATATCAAGTCCTTTGTATAGTTGTGATGCATCCGCATTGATAATATCTCCTCCAAAATATCGAGCTAGAGCAAGGGAAATGGCCGTTTTACCTACCCCAGTCGGTCCTGTTATCACAAGAATCGGTTTAGACGACACGTTTAAACCATCGCTCAATTTCATTTTTACTAAATTTAATAATAACAGGTCGGCCATGAGGACAAGTATAAGGATTAACAGCTTTTGCCAAATCGTCTAATAAATATTCCATTTCCATGATGTTATGATATTCATTGGCTTTGATAGACTTCTTACAGGCTAGTTCTTTAGCCAAGTCATCAACAAATTGCCATTTCTCTTTCTTATGATGATGGATGACTTCCATCGCAATTTGTTCTA
This sequence comes from Bacilli bacterium, assembly GCA_041667425.1. Taxonomy (GTDB): domain Bacteria; phylum Bacillota_I; class Bacilli_A; order ML615J-28; family CAG-698; genus JAQVOS01. The sequence continues at coordinate 3,633 of JBAYFA010000125.1, read as the reverse complement.
CAAATTCCTTTTCTTTTCCTTGAGGAATCCAAGTCGGAAGACTGCGAATGGTAAAACTACCACTTCCGAAGTCTTCAAGAGGAATTGACAGTTCCTCAAAGATATGTCGATGTTCTTGCAAAAGAAGGGCCTCCGCCGTTGAAAAATCAATTTTCAACGGAAGTAACAATTCATACGTTAAGACGTCTTGTTTTTGTAACTCTCGCCCAATTTTTTCATAATTGATGCGTTCGGCAGCAGCATGTTGATCAATTAAGTAAAATTCTTCTTCAGCCTGAGCAATGATATAGGTTCCAAATAATTGGCCGATGTAATGCATTTTCGGTAATCGCACATCACTTCGAAGGGGGCTATCTTCCCCGGTTAATTGATATTCTTGTTGAGTATAGGAAGGATTGACCTCCATTTGTGGGTCTATATTCATGGGGGCATCTTGCAAAGGAGCATCATCAGCCACTGCTTCCTGAAAACCCATTTTAAAAATAGACTCTTCTAGATTATCTTCATCTTCCTCATCTTTATCATCATTATTAACACCATATAACTCGTGATCTTCTAAAAATTCTTCAAATTCTTGAATAACTTTGGGTCCTTCTTCAACTAACAGCCCTGGAGTTGACGTATCTTGTTGATTCTCACTCCTACTAACTTCTGGAATTAAAACAGCATGCTTTAAGCGATTTTGAATCGTACTCGTAATAAGAACAAGTAATTCCGATTCATTTGAAAATCTAACTTCTAGTTTACCTGGATGAACATTGACGTCTACTAATCCCTCATCGACGCTAATATCTAAAAGAGCAATGGGGTATCGTCCACTCACTAAAAAACCATCATAAGCATTCATCACCGCATTGATAATCGATGAATTTCTAACAATCCGTTTATTAACACTAATGGCAATGTGCGATTTAGAAGACCGCGATGATTGATTGGATGACACATACCCTTTGATTTTAAAATATCCATTATCATTAAAGACATCAAGCATACTTTTAGCGACATCACTGCCGTAGGCCGCTAATAAGACTTCTAAAACCTCATTATTTCCATAAGATTGAAAAATGACTTTATCATTATTGGTCAGTGTAAAGGCCACATCGCTTCGCGCCATGGCTGTTTTTGTTAAATAGTCTGTAATGTAACTAAGTTCAACGTTTGCCGATTGCAACGTTTGTAAACGGGCCGGAGTATTATAAAACAAATTGCGAACCGTGATCTCCGTTCCTTTGGGGCTGGCCACCATCGCTTCTGATACAAGGGCTCCTCCCTTTACCGTATACATCATCCCTCGAACACCATCCGTACTCGTTTTGAGTTTAAAAACAGAAACCGATACGATGGATGGCAACGCTTCTCCCCGAAATCCGAGAGTATGAATTCGAAACAAATCATCAGAATCTTTAATTTTACTAGTGGCATGAGGTTCAATCGCCATTTTCGCATCCGTATAATCCATTCCCGTTCCATCATCGATGACGATGATTTCTTGAAGTCCGCTTTCTTTCAATTGAATTTTAATCGAAGTCGCTTGCGCATCAATGGAGTTTTCTACCAGTTCTTTTACTACGGAAGCAACCCGTTCAATAACTTCCCCCGCTGCGATGCGGTTGGCCGTTATTTGATCTAATTGGATGATGTTTCCCATATTATTTCTTCAACTTTCTGTTTAATTCATCGAGGAGATTAAGTGCTTTTAAAGGCGTTAAATCACTCGTATCAAGAGTCGTGATCTCACTTAAAACTTCAATTTCAAGTTCTGTTTTAGAGTCATAAATTAACGGAGCGACATATTGATAAGGAGACAATTTCTTATCATCGACATTTTTATCAACTTGCAGTTTATTTAAAAGGTCGTTGGCACGTAAAATAATGGAGATAGGAACATGGGCAAGTTTTGCCACATGAATTCCATAACTTTTATCAACGGACCCTGGTAACACTTTATGCATGAAGACCAAATCACCTTTTTCTTCAGCAGCGCTGACATGAACATTTTTTAAATGCGGAAGGGTTGCCTCTAAAACCGTTAATTCGTGATAATGAGTTGAAAACAAGGTTTTACAACCGATGTATTCATGTACATGCTCAATAATCGCTTGTGCCAACGCCATTCCATCATACGTGGCCGTACCACGACCAATTTCATCAAATAAAATCAAACTCTTGGGAGTCGCATACGTCAAAGCAAAATTAACTTCCGTCATTTCAACCATAAAGGTCGATTGACCACTAATGATATCATCTGCTGCACCAATACGTGTAAAGATTTGATCAAAGAGGGGAAGCGTTGCCGATTTTGCTGGAACAAATGACCCCATTTGCGCCATGATGGCAATTAAGGCCACTTGGCGCATATAAGTCGATTTTCCACTCATATTGGGACCAGTAATCAAAAGAATTGATTCTTGATCCATGACTAAGTCATTGGGAATATAGGTTTCTTTGGCGTTGATTTCCATCACCGGATGACGACCTAAGCGAATATCAATTGCTCCGGCCTCTTTCAGCACTGGACGAACATATTGTCGCTCATTAGCAACCTTTGTGAAAGATTGCATCATATCTAGTTCAGCAATCACCTTCGCCAATCGTTGTAAATGAGTGGTATAGGTAGCGGCTTGTTGACGAAGTTCATCAAATAAAGTGATTTCTAAGGCCAATGATTTTTCCTCAGCCCGTAAAATCATCGTTTCTTTGTCTTTTAATTCTTGAGTAATATACCGTTCGGCGTTCGATAAGGTTTGTTTACGAACATATCCAAAGTCATCGCGAATTAATTCGCTATTGAGTTTAGATACTTCAATATAATAACCAAACACCTTATTAAAGCCAATTTTAAGTTGCTTAATGCCGGTGCGTTCGCGTTCCTTGACTTCTAGTGATAAGATATAGTCTTTGCTGTTGCGATTAACTAAACGCAATTCATCGAGTTCGGCATGATAACCTCTTTTAATAACATTACCCGCTTTTGTTGAAAAAGGGGCATCCTCATCCAATGCACTGTCAATTAACTCAAATAATGCACGATAAGCCTTTGCATCCGTTGTTAAATCAAAAGCGGATGCAATTCCAATGGTTTTAATGAGATGGGTAAGAATAGGAAGTCCCTTCAGGGAGCGTTTAAGTTGCAACATATCTTTGGGATTCGCATTTGCGTATGATATCCGACCCACAATCCGTTCTAAATCATACACATCATCTAAAATGTTAGTCAAATCGGCCATTTCAATGGGATGCTTTTTCATCCGTTCAATCACATCATAACGATTTTGAATCTTTTCTGAATCAATATAAGGAAATAAAATCGTTTTTTTAAGATACCGGCTTCCCATCGCCGTACAACAGCGATCCAGAACATGAAATAAGGTATTGCGTTTATTTTGAAAACGAAGTGTTTCTAATAACTCTAAATTACGACGAGAGGATAAATCAATTTTTAAATAACTATTAAAGGGAACCCTCATCACTTTTTGTAAATGAATGAGCGTACGCATTTGCGTGCGCGTAATATAGTTTAAAAGACGACAATAGGTCATCTCTTCGTCTTTATCTAATCCTTGAATCAACGCTTTAAAATACGTTGGAACGACTGTATTATCTTCAATAGAAATGGTTAAAGGGTAGGTTGTT
>JBAYFA010000124.1:0-4047 GCA_041667425.1 Bacilli bacterium | reverse complement strand
TCTCATCCACTTTAGAAAAGATGTCATCCATGATGTGAGTTCCATCATCCGATTTATTCGTTTTAATCTTCGCTTTATCTAATAATTGATGATTTAAAAATTTCCCAAATTTAATATCAGTTCCACCGATATCAACACCCATAACCACTTTCATATGAGTCCATCCCTTCTATTTTGTTCATTATATATAGATAATTATACCATATATTTATATAAATTGCACTGTTCTAAAAAAAAGGAAACAGATTAATCCTGTTTCCGAATACTATAAGTTGACAAAATTTGATCCAATCCATATTTTTCCCGTTCAGTTGGAGCGAACAGATGAATGATGACATCCCCCAAATCGATAAGGGTCCAATCATGACCCAGTTCTACCCCTCGTATTGGATAAACATCCTCCAAATAATGAACTGCCGCTTCCATTTGCGTAAAAGAGGATGCAGTTGCAATAATAACCGAATCAAAAAGACTGGTTTTTGTGCGCACATCATAGGTAGCAACCTCATCAAATAAATTGTGATCAAGGGTTTTTAAAATATCTTTAATTCTCAAATAAATCCTCCTGTAAATATTTTTTATAAGCAAGATACGCTTCCATCGTCATAGGATGAAAGGGCTGCTTTGCTTGTTGAATATGATTAATGGTGTAGTGTAATGCCCAAGCAACTGCTTGTTTAAGAGAATGATTAGCAACTTGACGAACATGAGTATAAACGGCTCCCACTCGTTCATCTTCAATAAAATCAGCAACAAATAAGAGTTCCCCTAATACACTAAAATGAGGATGCCCCGTCGTATGATAGCGAACTGCATCTAAAATCATGGGATTGTTGATGTTCAACTCCTCCATGATGACATAGGGACCACAAAGAGCATGCAACGTTTTCTTTGGAGCTTGTAATTTTTCGATCAATTCAGGATATTTGGCGCTAAGCACATAATATTCATCAAGAGTCGTAAATTTGGCATAATCATGGATGATACCAGTCACATGAATCATTGATTCTTCACAATCACAATGGTGCTGTTGACACAATTCCTTCATTTTTTGAGCAACCGACAAACTATGACGATAGCGTTTCTCTCCTTTAACTCCCTGAGTTAATAATTTTTGCTGCACAAGGGTGTCAATGCGATTGATATCTATCAAATTCATATAAGAGCCTTCCGGAATCCGACTTTAACATGTTGGAAAGTAAATACCCGAATTCTGCCCCTTCCAAAAATCGTAATAAAGCCCAACCCTTGAATTGTTAAATCCATTTTTTCATTGTTATTGAAAGAATAATCCAAATGAATTTGCGATCCTAATCGTGCTCGTTCTTCCACATCCGGAATCTTTAATAGATCATCCCTGTGCTTTTCATAAAATGCAGTGGCATTTTCTAATTTAGTGCGATGAATCAATAAATCATTTTTCAAATAGGTGACAAAAGTGGAACGATCTCCTTCCAAAAAATCAATACGAACAATTCCTTGAATAAAGAGTGTTTGCTCAGGAGATAATTGATAAGTTTTCGGGCGAATAAAACGATTGGGGGTAATGATCTCTAAATGTTCTTTTGATAAATAATGAATCAAACTCGATTCATTCAACCATCCTGGGGTATCTACCAAATCACTGTGATCATCTAAAGGAATATGAATATTCCCCAAAGTGGTATTAATAGTATTGGATACCGTGATAACCGCATCTTCTTTAGTATAGTGATGAATGATCTGATTGACCAATGTCGACTTGCCAACATTAGTGGTTCCAATAAAATAAACATTTTTACCATGTCGAAGTTCATTCATGACATCAATAAAATGCTCAACATCCTCCTCATACAACGATGACATAAGAAGCACGTCTTGAGCAACAAGCCCATTGTCTTTCACAAACTGATTTACTGAATGCATAATTTTACTTTTACGAATGGATTTCATCATTAAGTCAAACTTATTAATAACAAGTAAAATATCTTTCCCTCCCACCATTTCTTTTATATTAGGAATGAGGGTTCCTTCTAAATCAAACATGCTCAACAACAACACCACCAACCCTTTTCCACGTTTCACTTCTTGCATACTTTCAAAAAAAGCATGAGGATCATGAGGAAAGGGAATGTTTGTATTATAATGTTGAAGAACATAGCAGCGTTCACAGTAAAAATCATCTTGATGGGCTTTATATACATCGGGATGAATGTATCCCGGAACCTGTGGATTATCGGTTTGAATGATTGCTCCACAACCAATACAAATTTCTTTCATCTTAATACTCCTGAATCTTGCGAATTTGGGCCGCAACCACTGGATAATGTTTATCCATATGTTTTAAAACACGTTTTTCTAATAAACGATTCAGTTTCGTGTACCATTTTTCACTGCGTGGTTTTAAAACACGAACGAGGGAACAAGAAATTCCCATTTGATTAGCCCCAGCCACATCGGTGATCAATTGATCACCAATAGCGTGCATTGCTTGAGTTGAAATATTTGGAAATAGTTTTATGCATTGCTGATATGCATTATGAAACGGTTTGCGAGCAGAAGCAATAAAAGGACAATCCAATACTTCTGCAAATTGCATCACGCGTGGTCGATGATTGTTTGACACCAAAACAATTTGAAATCCCTTTTCTTTAAGCGATGAAAATAACGCCATCAATTGTGAAGATGGCAATGATTCATCATAAGGAATCAAAGTATTATCAATATCGATGATAAGTAATCGTTTCCCCAATTGATACAAAGCATCGTAATTCACTTGATACACCGTGGCATATACCCCTTCGGGAAGATAAGTTGTTAAGCGGAAAAAATGATAAGCCATAAGACCTCCTTGATAAACAAAAAACCTTGATAACAAGGCTTTTTGTTGCTTGTGAACGATTTGCCCTGTTATTTCACAGTTGGTAAACTAGCAGCAGCAATCGATTGTCCTACACGACGATTCTTTTCATCGGGTAAGTGCATAATGATATTTGCTAAATCGCCAAATTCACCATATAACACTTCACGTGCTTTAGCGAGAATAGCATTTCCACCTCGACCGCTCACTACGCGGCCTAAGAGAAGGATGTGTCGAATATCATAAAACATGGCATAATACGCAATTGTATAACCAAGATAAATTCCAATATTTTCAAAAATTTCATGAGCCAATGGATCATTTCGATCATATAAATCTTGAATAATTTTTAATTTTCGAGCGGGTGAATCGGTATCATTAAACTCAAATCCCCCGTATTCAGCCAATTTGATGACGCTATCTTGTGAGAAGTATTTTACTCCACAACCCACATCACCACTCCATTCATCAACCATCGCTTCTAGATTAAAGTCAACGGGGACGAAAGCGAGTTCATTGAGCCATCCCAATAAACTAAATTGATCGCCAATATATCCTCCCGCTTCACTGGTCCCCATGGCAATTCCTAAAACTTGATCAGTTTTTAAATCCATGGCCCCTGCAAGCGCAGTAACATCCCCATCATTGGCAACCACAAGAGGAACATCCCCAAATTCTTGAGCGACATTCTTATAAATATTTTTGGCTTTTTCATCATATAAATCATCTGGTACTTTGATAAACAAAGATGCGACCATGACTTTATTATCAACACAAATTCCAGCTGTAGATACTCCAATAGAATCCACTCGAGGCATATAACTAGCGGCTGTTTTCATTGAATCAAGAATTCCTTCATAATGGTATTGTGGATCAGCATTGATTTTTGGAAACCAAACCACTTCATCACTAAAAACAACTTTTCCGTCGATAACAGCGGACACTTTGCGATCAGATCCCCCAGCGTCAAATCCAATTCGACAGCCGTTGAGATTGTTTTCCATTTTGATGACTTCTTTTTTCTCAATCAATTGAGTGAGATCATGACATGTAATAACTTCAAATGGGTGTTCAAAAACTCTTGACATAAAATGATAATCAAAAGCACGCGATCCCGTTGCAGAATACGCTTCTTGTAACCGCCGAGCCAGTTCGCTCGACCCATGGATATAAATTTTATATCCTCCAACAATCCACAGCAATGATTT
>JBAYFA010000123.1:0-4059 GCA_041667425.1 Bacilli bacterium | reverse complement strand
TTACTTCCTAAAGTGATTGTTGAATATGAAAGGTTGGCTTTTATTCATCCGATAGGTGATTTGCGAATCACTTTTGATACTGCGATTAAAGCATCTTTTCACCAATTTGACTTTACCAATCAAAAATATATTCTCACGCCTCTTTTGGAACCAAATGACGTTGTTTTGGAAATTAAATTTAATCATGAGCTTCCACAATTTATTAAAGGAATTTTAGAATCAAATCATTCTATTCAAGAATCAATTTCAAAGTATGCATTATCAAGACAATACAATTATTATTTATAGGAGGAATATTGTATGTTATTAACATCATTTACTGATATTTTTAAAGCAAGTTTTTTAGAGAACCAATCGTCAATTACGCCGATTCAAGCTACTTTTACCATCTTATTTTCTTTTTTAATTGGATTATTCATTTTCCAAATTTATAAGAAAACATATCATTCTGTTGTCTATACTAAAAGTTTCAATACTTCTTTAATCATGATGACGATGATTACGGCATTAGTCATTATGACAGTTACCTCGAATATTGTGTTATCATTAGGGATGGTTGGTGCGTTGTCCATTGTGCGGTTTAGAGCGGCAGTTAAAGATCCAATGGATATCGTATTTATGTTTTGGGCTATTACCATCGGAATTATTTGCGGGACGGGGTATTATTTATTAGCGATTGCTGGATCAGTAGCTATTGGATTTATTTTAGTAGTGTTCAGTCATTATTCTCGCCCAGAAACACCGTATTTGTTACTTGTATCTATGTCGACTGATGAGGCTGAACAAAAAGTTCAAGAAGCAATTAAAAAATCAGTCAAAAAATATTTTATTCGTTCTAAAACAGTTGAAGAAAATCAAATTGAATTAACGGTTGAATTGCGATTTAAAGATAACGAACTTTCTTTTGTGAATGGATTAAAAGTAATTGAAGGGGTTAAGAATTGCGTCCTTGTTTCTAATAATGAGTATTCTAATTAATAGAAATAATTTATTATTATAAATAAAAAAATAGAATGGTTAGCCATTCTATTTTTTTAGTGGAATGCATCTTTTGGAAAGTTTTAGAATTTTATATTGCTTATCATGCGTTATTCCTTCATTTAATTAAAAACTTAAACAAGGGTAATGGGATTATATGAAGGGTAAATGAGTAGTAGTTATTAGAAAAATGAGAGACTTACTTGACACCCCTATACTTATTAATGTAGAATGATCTTATGTGAAAAAAGGAGTATTAGTATGGAATTGATTCAAAATATTTGGGAATGGTTGATGAATAATATATTAAAAATGAAATGGTTAGAAGATGGGATGGGGCTGTTAGTGACAGATGTTTTTCATCTATCACTAGAAGAAAGAATTGGACAAACTATTCATTTCTTTTTATACGATACAATTAAGATTTTCATTCTCTTAATGGTGTTTATTGGGATTGTTTCTTATATCCAAAGCTATTTTCCGCCGGAACGAACAAAAAATATATTAGGTAAAATGAAAGGAATTAAGGGAAATATCATTGGAGCCATTCTTGGAACATTGACTCCATTTTGTTCTTGTTCAAGCATTCCAATTTTTATTGGTTTTACAGTGGCGGGATTGCCATTAGGAGTAACCTTTTCTTTTTTGATTTCATCTCCTCTAGTAGATCTAGCATCATTTATGATGCTGGGAACCTTCTTTGGATTTGACATTGCTTTGTATTATGTAGTAGTTGGACTTGTGTTGGCTGTAGTTGGAGGAAGCATTATTGACAAACTCCATATGGAATCTCAAATTCAAGATTTTGTTTTAGAATTAAGGAGTGATGGTATCGAATCTTCTAAAGAAGAGATAAAATTGACCAAAAGACAGCGGGCAATTCAAGCCATTCGTGAAGCTTTTTTGATTTTAAAGCGGGTTTATCTCTATGTGCTTATAGGAGTTGGGATTGGTGCACTTATTCATAATTGGATTCCTACATCGTTTATTACGACTGTCTTAGGGGAAGATAATCCATTTTCGGTATTTATTGCTGCATTCATTAGTATTCCTATGTATGCTGATATCTTTGGGACATTACCGATAGCAGAGGCACTTTTATATAAAGGAGTTGAAATGGGAACCATTTTAACATTCATGATGGGGGTTACTGCATTATCACTTCCTTCCCTTGTTCTTCTTCATAAAGTGGTAAAGAAAAAATTGCTATTTGTATTTATTGGCATTGTTACTATTGGGATTATTATCATTGGTTATTTATTTAATTTTATTATTTAAGGAGGAAATATATGCTTATTAAAGTACTGGGTTCAGGTTGTTCGAATTGTCAAAAGCTTGAAGAAAACACTCAAAAAGCGTTAGCACAATTAAACATCAATGCGAAGATAGAACACGTCAAAGACTTTGTTCAAATCGCTAAGTATGGCGTAATGCGAACCCCTGCATTGGTCGTTGATGAAGTTGTGAAAGTCAGTGGACGAGTGGCAACAGTAGACGAAATTTTAGCCATTTTAAAAAAGACGAATAATTAAAATACTATTTAATGGTTCAGTCTCTTTTTAATTACTACGTTTATTGATGAGTTCATGAGGGTATTTAGTCACGTTTGTAATCAAATAATAAACACGACCATCAAAATGAATGGTCGTGTTTATTATTCTTTAGATAAATGCAGTGGTGGACGTCGTAAACACGTGCTGATGAACGTGTGAATCAGGGCAGGAGAGAAAAACATAAAGCCTAAGATCATCATTCCTAGTTCATAACTCAATGAACTATTTTGATAGGGATGGTGTTTGCAGCGACTAATAAAGGCACTGATTGGGATTCCAATGACATTTCCAAGAGTAATAGTTTGAATAGCAGCAAGAATAATTCTTGCTTTTTGTTTACCATATGTTTTTTGTAAAGTGGCTACCGTTGAAGGGAGCGGATATCCTTTATAATCAGTATAATGCTGAGCAAATAAAATTCCAACACTTTCTTCTGGTTTAATATAGGCGGGATCTCCACTTAGAAAAGCGTTTATCTCTTGTGTTGTAAATCCACCTTGAAGTGCCATTTTGGTGTGAGCATAACTACATACTTCACACCCGTTGACTTCTGTTACTGCGAGCATTAAGCGTTCTATAAATTCATTTGAAATGAGTTTTTTTCTTTTTGAAAAGCCAAGAAGAATAAAACTGCGAATTCCATAGACAAGGCCAAAATATAGTTGTGATAAAGTGATTTTTTGCTTATATTGTTTTTGTCGTTTCTTTTCCATAGTAAGCCTTCCTTTTTCTATGATTATACCATCATCATTGGTTATTAGAAAGATTAATGCATTTTTAATATATGAAATAAAAGCGTTATGTTTGCAAGGTTATTATATTCATGATAGAATAAAGTATCAAATTGAAAAGGAGATAAAAATATGTTAAATAAAAATGTATCAAAATTATTAAACGAACAAATCAACAAAGAAATGTTTTCTGCGTATTTGTATTTAGATATGGCTCATTATTACATCAATAAGGGTTTAGAAGGATTTGCTAATTGGTTTAAAGTTCAAGCGAAAGAGGAAATGGATCATGCCACGCTATTTATTGAGTACCTCCAAAATAATGGAGTTGAAGTAGAACTGGATGCGATTGCGAAACCAACCATGTTGTATAAAGATGATCGCGTTTTGCTTGTTGAAGCACTAAAACATGAAGAGTTTGTCACCGCCTCAATCAATACTATTTATGAGGAAGCATTAAAAGCTCATGAATTTAAAACTCAAGAATTTTTACACTGGTTTATTAAAGAACAAGTAGAAGAAGAAAAAAATGCTACTGACCTTATTTCTGCTTTTGATTTGCATTATCCTCATGGGGTATTTGCCTTAGATGGCAAGCTTCAAGCTCGTGTATATCAAGCACCATCCTTAAAATTAAATTAATTATCTAGTGAAAAGTCAAGGTTAAACCTTGACTCAGACTGTTGACAAAGCTTATTCTACAACAGTCGATAAAAGCAAAAAAAGTCATAATGTGGATAACTCGGTTTCCACTCATGACTTTTCTCATTAAAAGCAAGAAAAAATGGCTATTATGC
>JBAYFA010000122.1:0-4075 GCA_041667425.1 Bacilli bacterium | reverse complement strand
TTGACCCGCTGGTTGAGTGATAATACGCGAACCCAATGTTTGAGCATAATCTTTTCTTAACAGTGCTTCTTCATAAGACTCAATCATATATTTCCGACTCAATCCAAACGCATCCAAGGCCCCAGCATAGACAAGACCTGCCACATGCCGTTTATTTAAGAACGAAGATGTCCTCCGAACAAAGTCATCATAATCTTGATAAACTCCTTGTTCACGTTCCTTAACCAATTCATTGGCAATGGTATTGCCTAACCCCGCAATTCCCACCAACGGATAATAGAGCCCTTTAGAATCTATTTCAAATTGAGAAGAACTGTGGTTAATACTGGGCAATAAAACCTCCAAATGATTTTTACGACATTGAGCAACATAAGTTTGAATCGTAGTAGGACTTCCAATGCTATTACTCATTAATACAGCCATAAAAAACACAAAATAATGAACTTTCAAATAAGCCATTTGATAAGCAATCATCGCATAGGCGACTGAATGACTTTTATTGAATCCATAATTAGCAAATTTTACAATATAATCATAAATATCATGACTTAAAGCTTCACTATATCCTTTTTGCATCGCATGTTGAACAAATCGAGTGCGTTCATCTTCTAGCACTTGATGATTTTTTTTAGAAACAGCTCGTCGCAACAAATCAGCCATTCCTAAGGTATATCCAGCAAACCGCTGAGCAATTAAGATAATTTGCTCTTGATAAACGATGGTTCCATACGTCGATTCAAGAATGTCTTGCAAATCCGGATGAGGATAGATGACTTTTTCACCAAACTTCCGTTTCACGAAGGTTCGAATCATATCCATTGGTCCCGGACGATATAATGCATTGGCATTCACAATGTCCATAAACGACGAGGTCTTTAAGTCTTTTAATAATTGACGCATTCCCCGTGATTCCAACTGAAAAATACCATCGGTATCTCCAGAAGCAATCATTTGATAAACAGACGCATCTTGTAGTGGGAGTTGATAAATATTGAGCGTTTTCCCTGTATGTTGCTCAATTAAATTCATAACATTTTTAATAATGGTCAAGTTTTTAAGTCCTAAAATATCCATTTTGACCAATCCCAATGCTTCCAAATCTTGAGCCTCATACTGTGTTTGCCATAAACCTCCCAATCCTTTTTGAAGGGCGGTATAGGCAACCAAATCTCCATCTGCCATAACGATCCCGGCCGCATGGGTCGAGGTATGACGTGGAAGACCTTCCATTTTAGCAGCCAATGTATATAAAGTATGCAAATCGTCGTTGCTTTGCATCATCGCACAAATATCTTTATTCTCTACAATCAACGTTTTTAAGGGTCGAGCGTCTTCTTGAATGGGTTTTAAAATCATTTGTAACCGTTGATCAGTTATTTGCATCACTCGAGCCACATCGCGTATTGCCATTCTCGCCCCAAAGGTACCGAACGTTGAAATATAGGCAACCCGGTCTTGTCCGAAGCGCCTAGCAACATAAGCAATAATTTCTTCACGTCGATCATCTGGAAAGTCAACGTCAATATCAGGCATACTAATTCGATCAGGATTTAAAAATCGTTCAAACAACAAATCATATTCCAAAGGATCCACTTCTGTAATCCCCAAACAATAAATAACCAATGAACCAGGAGCACTTCCCCGTCCTGTTCCAACGAATATCCCATTTTGTTTCGCATATTTCACATAATCATAAACAATTAAAAAATAATCATTATATCCCATTTTATCGATGACTGATAGTTCAAATAACAAACGATCACGATATCGTTCAACACGAACCTGACGATGCAAAAGGCGTTTATTGAGCCCCACTTTACATAAGGTCTCTAAGTATTCACGAGTATTATCCATTCCATAAGAAGGGAATAGATATTTCCCTGTGGGAATTTGAACATCACAACTACGTGCGATTTTTTCAGTATTTTTAATCAAATCAGGATAATCCTCATCATAGCGCCCCACTTCATCGTCAGTGATAAAATGCATCGCTTTTTCTTTTAAACTCGCACCATAACCAGTTCCCACATCAATCGAACGCAAGGTTTGATAAACCAAAAAATCATCACAAAGTAAATATGTAGTGCGATGAAGCAATACCATTGGCATGTGATGTCCATTAAAGTACGTAACCATCGAAGGAAAGGCGTGTTGCATATCAGTAGTTTGCTGATCTAGCCCAATATATAGAGTAGAAAATTGATGACGATAGGTTTCTAATACCGTATTTGCACGCTCATAATGACCATTTTGGACCAAACGAACAAGTTCATGTTCATCACTCGGAATAATAATGATGAGATGAGCTTCCTTTGACACGATATCTTGAAGATGACATCCACCATCCGTTATTTGAAGCGTAGCAAGGTACATTAAGTGACGATATCCGTCATAGTTTTTCGCATACACCAACAAGGTATTATCTTCACTATCGCCCAAACACGTTACTCGTAATCCCATCACCGGATGAATATGATGTTCATGACATCCACGATAAAATTTATATGCACCATACATCCCAAAATCAGCCATTCCAACCGTGTCTATTTCATGAGTACCACAATAGTTGAATAGGTCTGATAAAGAAATAGCAGATGAAAGCATATTATATTCACTTTGTACGTATAAATTTACAAATTTCATCGTATCACCTTATTTTTAGTATACCATAAATTATACAATTTTAAAATGAAAATCAATAAAAACCCATTCAGATCGACTCCGAATGGGTGAAGATTATGTGCGTCGTTTTCCAAACAATGGACCCCTCTTCAATGAAAAACAACGATGGCGAAAGCCAACCCCAATTCCAACAAAACTTCCCACTCCTAATAATAATCCAATGACAATGTGCCATCCATATTGAGGTGGCTGATATTGGTATACGCTCATTTCTCCTGCTTTGATTTCACTAATTAAAGACCCTTTTGAAAAAATAAATGCCATTTTTTCAAGACTAGCTCCTCGTTGGAGAATAAGAACTTGTCCGATTGAACAAGTGGGACCCGTTGGATTAAGCAATAACCTCATCAGTCGTACCTGAGCCAGTTCATCAGTCCCATCATCATAGGCAAGGGCTACATCCACGTGAATAGGGTATCCTGGTGTAAGATTAGACAAACTAAGTATTTGATCCTTCGTAGCAAATAATTGAGTTCTTACTTCCATATCACTATAAAGGGTTAATAATATGCCACGAAGACGAATATTGGGGTCAATTACTCTCACGTCACAAGATATCTCATTCATTCCAAAAGCAAACTCGGTCAGAACATCAATAGCAGATGGTCGAATACATACTTGATACGTTAGTCCAACCTGCTCTTCCCACTTTAGACCCTCAGACGAAAACATCACTTTTTCAATCGTATATTCATAATATCCTGCTTCTTCTTCCTCACACTTGATTTCAATCCGTTGTCCGTCTTGAATAAAGGAAGCCACCTCTTGATTCACAATAATTTGCTTTAACTCGACACAAGGGTCAACACTCACATCTAATAGCAAATAAAATGGTTTCCCCACTTCACCAACGAGGTCAATATCCTCCATATAGTGGTCTGTTCCATTCACTTGCTGTGAATCCACTACAAATGAAATCACGCGCTTTTCACCATTGATACTTTGTAAACAAAGCGTATGAGATCCTGTTGTGGTTAACATGTGATGATTGACAACTACCTCATCATCTAACCATCCCACTCCTGTAAATTCTAATTGATATCCAAGCGGATAAATACGTCCCTCAATTACATTCGTACTGAGGCCTACAAGAATGCTTCCTTCGATATTCATATCACGAAAATCATACATCACGGGATAAATTCCCCAAATAGTCGCTTGATAAGGAATCATATAATGAACGTCTTCTACTTGAAGGACTTCATCCATCCCATAAATAAGTTGTTGATTGATATCTTGATAGGTGATTTCCTCATCAAAATCTCGACAATCAAATGGTCGATACTCATGAAACCCTGTTTCATTTTCAATCATTATTTTATTGTGATAATGGCTAATGAGGCCATTTTCTAAAGTCAATGGCACTCGCCCCACCTCTCCTCCCGTCATCACG
>JBAYFA010000121.1:0-4133 GCA_041667425.1 Bacilli bacterium | reverse complement strand
TCATTTCAAGATTATTTACTAAATTTTGAAATTGGACGTTATTCAAAAGTGGGTATTTTTGCACGCCAAGATACCACCATCCACGAGTTTTTATTAACTCTGAGTGGGATTATTCGCTCCAAGGGCTTGTTTTATCAAGGAGTCAGTTGTTATGATGCCCCGAAGTATTTTGCAAATCGAATTTATGCTGATACTTCTCTTTCCTATTTTTCTACTTTATCTACTAAAACCATTGCTCTAAAAATTTATCAAGAATTTCATAAGGAAGTTGATGAAGAGCGATTGAATCGTCTCGTTCGTTCCTTATATTTACGTAGAGAATGTGTCGTACGCGATGAGGTGGAATTTACCCCAATGGGGAAAACCATGATGTTATTAGCGACTTTATTGTGTATTCAAAATAGTTTGATTATTCGTAATCCGTTACAAGATTTGAATCAAGAAATGAGTAATTATTTTGTTTCCGAATTGGTAAAAAAGGAAGAAGCCCTTTTTATTGGGGGTGGATCTTTAAAGCCATGGCAAGGACGACTTGATGCTCTGCTTATTTTAGGTGATAATGGGATGGCAACCTTAATGGATCCCACTATTCAAGCCTTATACTTAGTAACAGGTCCTGTTATTTTCTCAGATAAGACATACTTCATTTGTGAACAGCACAACAAACACATTATTCTTGATATAAATAAAGGCAGTAAGGTTGTTTTTGACCGCAAGCACCCCAAAGCCATTCAGATTAATCCCTATGAACTTGAAAAATATCTCATATAAACAATCGCATCAAGAAACCCTTGTTGTGATAGGGTTGTTGCTGGTTTCCTTATTTCTTGTGGTCGTATTAGGAAATAAAGAACAAGTGATTATGTGTATGATGCAAATTCAATGGGCCTTGGCAACAGGAATATATTTATTTGCTCTGCGTGAAATGACCAATGTTATGCGACTTGGATGGGGAGTTCCTCGATCGAAGATCCATGCCAAGTTTTTAAGAGGATTTGTATGGATGATTTTTATCATGTTGAGTGTATGGGGCATAATTCTTGGCTTATTTGCTTTGCGAGATGAAGACTTTAGTATTCATTTATTGATTTGGAAACAAATTGTATGGGCTCTTGCATCGCTTTTTTTCCTTTCAGAAATGGGACTACTTTTTGGAAATTGTCGACTTCCAGAAGGAATTCCTTTTGTTATGCTCGTTCTCTTATTGGTCGGACTTGTTTGGGGAAGTATGTTCATATCATGGGTTGCCTCCCTTTGTTTGCTTTTGGTTGGGGTTATAGTAAATATTATCAACCATCGGCTCGTTAAAAATATAAAAGTCATGAGGTTTTTATCATGAATCACACTTTTTCAAAAAGCATTATTCGGATGCACATTATTTATACTGGCCTCTTTTTCATTCTCAATATTGCGAATGGATTTTTGGTCAATTCAACCATTTTTAATGAATACTTAAGTACGTATAATCGCGATTTATTCATGATTGTGAATTATATCTTTGGTGATCTTGGATTTATGATTTTTCTTTTTGCATTTGGCGTGCTATTTTTTCGAAAAGACCAAGCGCGTATGCGATATATGATGATCATTACCATTGTTTTATCACTTCTTTGTATCATGAGTTCTATGTACATTTATAATTATGGGACAGTCTTCGCCTTTAGTAATTTACAAGCCGTTGCCAATCCAGCGGGGGGAATGGCTATTGAATTTATTTTATCAATGGCAACTGTTCTATTTCGTCATGCTCAATATTTAACATTGATTCCTGCCATTATTATGATTAGTTTATATATCGTGTATAATAAGAAATATCGCGTAACACTACGGGGAGTACCGGTGGTTGGATATATTCGATCTCGGCTATATATGGGATTTAGCTTTATTTTAATTGGATTTTTGCTTATGGCTAATTCGCTATCATCCTATCGTAGTGATATTGAAGAAACATGGTTTGAAGAAAATGGGTCAGTTCTTTATGGAATTGAAACCATTGGAATGTTTAATTATTATATGTATGATATTTATGCAACGTATCTATCTAATATTAGTGATTTAAAAGGTGAAAAGGTTCAAGAATTAAAAGACTATTTGAATGAAGCGAGAATATCTGATCAAGCAAGTGTGGTCGATGGAGTAATCTATGGAAATAGTGAGGCGACTCAAGATGCTTACTTAGGGAAGAATTTAATTTTAATTCAAGTCGAGTCACTAAGTAATTTTGTCATTGGCCTTCACATTGATGGGGTAGAAGTCACTCCTAATCTCAACCAAATGGCCTTAGCGGGGTCTTATTTTAATCAATTTTATACGACTGTTGGGATAGGAAATACCGCTGATGCTGAGTTTAGTGTGATGACGGGATTGTATCCCGATGGAAACCATGTGACGATTTATGAATATGAGAATTCTACTTTTGATACGTTAGCTAAGGCTTTTACAAGAAGTGGTTATCATACTTTTTCTATTCATGGTAATGATTCTGCCTTTTATATGCGCGGAACAACTCATTTAGATATGTATGGGTTTGATACTCATTATGGGATGGAAAACCTTGAAGCTAATACCGGTCTTGTTCATCAATGGATCAACGATTACGACTTGCTTATGGCTACTATTGATAAAATGAAGGCAACCCCAGCGGCTGATTTTGCTTTTCCCATTACCATTTCCTGTCACACTCCTTTTTTGAGTGATCCGGTTATTCAAGCAAAATGTGAGGAATTGGGATTTGCGGTTGATGGCATTGAGGATGACGTATTTAGAGGATATTTAGAACATATGTTTTATGTAGATTGGGCGATTGGAGAATTTCTCCTCGCTTTAAAGACAGCTGATCTTCCTGAAGAAACCATTGTTGCCTTATATGGAGATCATGGAGCAGGAATTGATGCCAATGCTTTGATAGATTCTTTTACAGATATGACCAACGAGATTAATCCGATGCTTCCCATTTTAAGTGATGTATTTAATCCTGATCATATTTATTACATACGAAAAATTGGACGTGAAATTCCATTTATTATTTACGAACCAACTCTGACTCCGGTACTGACTCCGAAAGTTTATTCCGAAGTGCATAGTGAAGTTGATATTTTCCGGACAATAGCCAATTTATTTGGGTTAGAACCAGACTACTATTTTGGGGTGGATTGTTTTAGTGATGAACCTGGACTCGCTTATAATCCGCGGAATATGGACTGCTTTAGTGATGAGGGAATGATTATTTTTCCATCTGAGGAAGTATATGGATCATTAATACCCTTGAGTCGTATTCAAGAATTAATTGAAATGTTTAAACATATAAAAGATATGAATGATAAAATATTGCGTTGGGGAGCTGTCGAGTAAAGTGTACTCTGAACAATAAATGTTACTATATTAAGCCTATTATAAGGTTATGATTCTATAATAATGAATCAATTGGAATGAGAGGTGATGTTTGTGCAATCAATTATTCCGTCGTTTTTTGATCAATATCAATTAAAACCCGACTTGCTGGTTGTGGGGGTTTCAACGGGGGTAGACTCGATGGTCTTGTTGTCACTTTTAAATCAGGTGATACCAGCCACTTCCATTGTTGTTTGTCATATTAATCATGGACAACGAGAAGCCTCTCAAGTAGAAGAAGCTTTTATCATGCGTTATGCTCAAGAACATCAAATGCAGTGTTTTGTTGGACATCTTCCTTTACGACTTGAGAAAGGGAATTTTCAAGAAGACGCTCGGCGATTTCGTCTTAAATTTTTTAAACAAGTCATGAAACAAGTCAATGCTCGATATTTGTTTTTAGCTCATCACGTGAATGATGATATGGAGACGGCTATCATGAACATGATTCGAGGGGGATCTTTATCTCGGCTAGCGGGGATGAAGGAATATTATGAAGAAGATGGCATTGCTATTTGTCGTCCACTTTTAAAAACCTCTAAACGAAAAATAATAACCTATGCCATTGATTATCACATCCCTTATTATGAGGATGCTAGCAATGCAACCGATCATTATACAAGAAATTGGATTCGTCATCATATTGTTGATGTATTATGGAAAGAATTTCCTGAAATTGATCAATCGTTTTTAGATTATAAAGATACCCTTACTACAGCTAGCATTCATCTTGAGGCGATGCG
>JBAYFA010000120.1:0-4135 GCA_041667425.1 Bacilli bacterium | reverse complement strand
TTTAATGATTTGCAATTAAAAAACACCTCATTTTTAGTGGTGTTTAAAGATATTGATTCAAAGAATGTCAACTTTTTAAATGATGGGATTGATGAAGTCGACTTTATGGTTTCTTTCAACAAAGGGGAACCTAAGAAGTCTTTTGCTAAAGTGGCCTCTGGTGGGGAAATGTCACGCTTTATGCTGGCATTGAAGAGCATCATTGCTTTAAAAATGCCACTGCAAATGAAAGTATTTGATGAAATTGATCAGGGTGTTAGTGGACTTGTTGCTTATAAGATTGCTGAAAAAATGAAATCAATCGCACAAACCTCACAAGTGTTGTGTATTACGCATTTACCGCAAGTAGCTTCTATTGGTAATCATCATTTGAAAATTCAAAAAAAAGTAGTCGATCAAAGAACGGTTACTCTTATTGAAGAATTAGAAGGAGTTAGTCGTGTTCATGAATTGGCTTCGATGATTTCAAAGGGAGAACCCACTTTAGCATCCATTAATTTAGCCAGCGAATTACTAAACTCTCATGAGTTATAATCTCATGAGTTATAATCTCATGAGTTATAATCTCATGAGTTATAAAAAAAGGCGCATCGTTTAGTTGATGCGCCTTTTTTATTCGATTATTTATTAGCTTCAATCATGATATAGATTAAAGAAGCTAGGGGGACTAAAATGGTTCCAGCAATGATTAACCAAATAAGAATTTTCCCAACAAATGTCTTTGCAGGACTTTTTTGGAATTCCACTTCAATAGAATTATCAATTCTTGTTCTTGTTTTAATAAAAGGTTTCTTTTCTTTTTTTACTTTTTTCATTTCGAATCACCTCAAAAGATTTACTATATGCATTATACCATACTTCTTTATAAAAATAAACCTTAAATTGAAAAATATTATGAAAGGTGTTGAATGGCTCTTTATGAAAATTTTATGCAGTCAATGAAAATTTCGATTGAGAAATCGTCTATTTCGTGCTATAATAATAATGTTAACGAGGAGCCGATATGGAGCAAAAACAACCAGTGTACAAAATAATTTTTCATATTGATATGAATTGCTTTTTTGCTTCTTGTGAGATGGCGGTCGATCCATCGCTCGTCGGTAAGCCGATTGTTGTTGCACATCATGATGTGTTTCGAAAAAGTATTATTTTAACGGCTTCTTATGAGGCCCGTAAATATGGAATTAAAACTACGATGATGACCAAAGATGCGATTCGATTATGTCCTGCTCTAGTTATCGTTGAACCGAAGATGCATCTTTATCAACAATATTCAAAAGTGTTTTTTGATTATCTATTGACGATTACTCAAAAACTAGAAATTACGTCCATAGATGAAGGATATTTAGATGTGACTGATGTGGTTAATGGTCCAGAAACCATGGCCCTTGCTCAAAAAATTCAAAATGATTTATTGAAGTTGCATCATCTTCCCTGTAGTATCGGGATTGCACCTAATAAATTCTTGGCAAAAATGGCTTCGGATATGAAAAAACCACTTGGCATTACGATTCTTCGTAAACGCGAAGTGCAAGAGAAATTATGGCCTTTGCCGATTAAAGCGATGATAGGTGTTGGCAAGAAAACAGAACCGCGACTTCAAGCCATTGGTATTTATACTATTGGCGATATTATCCATTTTGAAGATCGAGATTTATTAGAAAAAACTGTTGGATCGGCGATGAGTGAATATTTATTGGACCGGGCTAATGGAAATGATTCGTCTGATGTCAACTATCAACCAGATGATGAAGTATCCTCTATTAGCCATGCTCATACTTTTCATTACAATGTCATATCTATTCAAGTCATTAAAGATACGCTTAAAGTGTTATCTAATTCGGTTAGTCAGCGCTTGATTAATCGTGGATTATTTGCTTCAACGGTTGGCATTCAATTAAAATTTGGCGATTTTCAACAAATTAATCGCAGTCGTGGACTTGTAGATGGGATTCAAGAGTCTGATGAATTTTGGAATGTAATTGAAGATGTGTTTGATGAGTACTATGATGGAATAAGCGAGGTTCGATTGGTTGGGGTTTTTGCCACTCGATTCGTGAATCAAAAAGCCAAAACCAAACAAGTGACTATTTTTGATGATTTTTCAAAAATATCGAAAGAAGAACAATTATCTAAAATATTGGGAACCATTAAAAATCAATATGGGGATACCAGCATTCAAGTTGGATATTACAAATATGAGAAAAAAGAGGAAGAATCATGAAATTAGGTCAAGTCAGTCAATATCAAGTAGAACGTGAAACCGACATTGGTTATTTAATTACTGATGAATCGGGAGAATATTTTTTACACCACAATGAATGTGCAGGTCACGTTTTGCGAGATGGTGAAGAAGTGAATGCATTTTTATACATGGATAAAATGAAACGAGTTGCGGCAACGCTTCATCGTCCTGCGGTCACGATTGATCAAGGGGGGTTGTGTGAAGTGGTAGGAGTCATGAGTGCCGGAGTGTTTATTAATATTGGAATTAGTCGTGATATTCTATTATCAAGTGATGATCTTCCGGAAGGTAAATGGCCGATTGTTGGTGATAAAGTTTGTGGAAGACTCTATATTCGCGGAAAAAACATCTTTTTTCATTTGATGAATAAGCAAGAAATGTTGGAACTACGAACTGGGGTTGAGCTAGCTGTTGATCAAAAAGCAGAAGGATGGGTCTATCGGTTAACGGACTCGGGCATCAACTTGGTCGATGCCAACTATAATATCATCTTCATTTATTATAAAAATCTTCGTAAAGATTATCGTTTGGGAGAACTTGCTGCTTTTCGGGTTACTTTTAAAAATGAAGATGACTATACAGCAACAACGGTTGAACAAAAAGAACGAATGATGAGTGACGATGCCGATGTCATTTTAGAATATCTCACCTCCCATTTTGGAGTGATGAGTTATACAAGTGATACGGATTCCGAGATTTTATACAATGTCTTTAAAATGAGCAAATCCGCTTTCAAACGAGCTTTGGGTCATTTATATAAAGAAAAGAAAGTTATTTTACAAAACAATAAAACTATTTTAGTGGATTACGAGTGATGTGATGATTTCAAAAAAAGAAAAAATTTTTTACGGATTAGGAGATTTATCTGCTAACATTATGATTGGATCAATTTCCTTCTTTCTTCTATACTTCATGATCAATGTCGCTGGCTTGAATGCAACCTATACTGGGTTTGTATTTATTATCGCCAAAGGATGGGATGCCATCACGGACTATTTCATGGGTCGAATCAGTGATAAAACAAAATCAAAATATGGAAAACGACGAGTATATATGTTGTTTGGAGCGATTCCTTATGGACTTGCGTTCATGTTTTTATGGCTGTATCCAGATGTCTCATCACAAATGGTTAAGTTTTTATATTTTACTGCTATCTATGTGTTGTATAATACAACATGGACGATTGTGTATGTCCCCTATACCGCTTTAACCGCTAATATGACTCAAGATTATGATGAGAGAACCTCACTCAATACGGTTCGGATCATTATGGCCAATATTGGTCTATTAATGGGAGCGGCTGTGTTTGGGTTGCTGGCTGACGGACCAGAAAGTATTTTCTATCGATTAATGGGTTCTTATCGCCTAGCGTATGCTTTTAGTGGAGTCGTCTTTGGGACAATGGCACTGGTGGTGATGTGGCTTTGTGCTCACAATATCCGCGAGCGACACGATGAGAGTGATGAGAATAAGGCTGGTTTTTTTAAGACCTTAAAAGAATTTTTTCAATTAAAAGAGTTTAGAAATACCACCATCTATTATTTAATGAGTATGGTTGGATTTGACATCATCATGGCTGTTTTTATCTTCTTAGTGAACGATGCTCTTGGTTTTGGTGGTGGGGATGATTCGTTATTATTTGTGGCGTTGCCGCTCGTAATTGCTATTGCCTCAGCGATTGTCTGGGACAAACTGAGTAGTCGTTTTTCAAAGCATCAAGTCTATGCGGTTGCCTGTGTTTATATTGCTATTGTCTTATTAGGATGTATCTTTATTCCAGCTCACAACTATTGGGCCCTTGGAGTCGTGTGTGCATTAGTTGGATTTGGCATGAGTGCCATTCAAATATTGCCATGGGCTAGTCTTCCTGATGTCGTTGAAATTGATGAA
>JBAYFA010000119.1:0-4137 GCA_041667425.1 Bacilli bacterium | reverse complement strand
TCAATAATCCGTTGCATAATAGTTTCAGAAATAACTAATGAGCGCAAAATAATAGGTTGATTGGTCGTATCAAATGCCGCACTCAAGTCAAAATCCATATTTTCAAATGTTCCCCCTGATAATACCAAATTAGCAGCACTTAATAAGTGAGCAAGTTCATTGCTAGATACTAAGTTTCCATCCACATCATATTGGTTGTACCATGAATCACGCTGACTAGTCGTCGGATCATTGAGATATCCTAATGGTGGTAATTTTAACATGGAGGCAGCACTATTCGATTCTTCCACAATTTTTTGTAAGATGGTTTCAGAAATAACATATGATTTTAAAATAATTGGTTGATTAACTGTATCAAATGCTGCACTCAAATCAAAGGTGACATTATCAAAATTTCCACCTGATAATAGAATGTTTGAAGCATTCAATAAATGAGCAAGTTCATTGGTCTTAGTAACATTACCACTGGCATCATATTCATTAAACCATGTATCACGATCGGATAATGTTGGATCCTCTAAATACCCAACAGGCGGTAACATCAACATTGAAGTTGGACTATTTGTTTCTTCCACTATCTTTTGCAAGATAGTTTCAGAAATCACATAAGAGCGTAACACAATAGGTTGGTTAATTGGATCAAATGCCGCACTCAAATCAAATGAGAGATTGGCAAAGTCACTTCCAGAAGTCACTTTACTAGTTGCATTGAGTAAGTGAGCCAATTCATGTTCCACAACAGTTTCTCCACTGTAATCATTAAACCATTTATCACGATTTTGACTAAGAGAAACATCATTGACATATTGCAATCCAGGAAGAGTTAACATTGACCCCATAGCGTTGGCTTCTTCTGCAATTTTTTGAACCATGGTTTCCGAAATAACAAGAGATCTTAAAAGGGTGGACTGATTAACGGGATCAAAAGCAATACCAACATCAAAAGTAATGGTATCAAATGATGCCCCTTCTCCTAATACAAGATCAGCTGCATCAAGTAAGTAATCAATTTCACCTTTAAAGGTAAGAACATTGCCACTATAAACATTAAACCATTGATCACGATTATAATCGGTTGCGTCATCTGCTGCATTCAAATATAATGTTCCTGGAATATAAAGTGATGAGCTTGTTGTAGCAGTTTCAAAAATTTGATGAACAATGGTTTCCGAAATGACTCGTGATTTCAAAAAAGTCGGTCTATTTTCAGGAGCAAATAATTCACTAATATCAAACGAAATAGCTTCAAGACTTCTGTCACCAGTAATAGGATCTACTGGAACAATAATATCAATCGCATCTAGCAATAATGATAATTCTCCATGAGTGGTAATAATAACGTCATCATTGAGGTCATATTGATAATTTCCATCAACGGTTCGAGAATATATATTGAGCCAAGCACTGCGATCAGTTTCACTAACGAGGCCATATCCAGATCCTATTGGAATATAAATACTATCTTGTTCTTCTAATTTTACAATAATAGTTTCACTAATAACAAGCGACTTTAAAATTTCGTCTTTTTCACTAATAACAATATTCAAGTCGAAATCAAAAGATTCAATGCTTCCACCATCACCCAAAATATAATCAAGGGCATTAAGCAGAGCACGCAATTCTCCATATTCACCTTTCCATAATGATCGATCTTGTTCGATGGTATACGGAATCGTAATTACGGCACCATCTTTAGCAGCTTCGTCTTCCACTTTTTTAATGATTGTTTCTTCAATCACAAGACTAGTAAGAACAACATTTTGATTGGCTTCATCTAAAATATTGCCAATATCAATTTGATTAATATCGCCACCATTTAAAATGATTTTTAAAGCACGCAAGCATCGAGTCAGTTCTCCATCGGTTGTTACAATCACGTGGTCAAATTCATCATACATATAACGCCCATCTCCATCTAATTGATAGACATTATGCCATGCGCTCCGATCATTGGGATCATCTAATCCAACAAGAGTCGGAATAGCAATAACTGATGATGGATCAAGTGGATCAGCCTGAGCTTCAATTTGAACAATAATAGATTCTGATAAGACGTCTGACTTCAACATTTCATAAATATCATCATCACTTAATCCCGTGATGGTCGTCATGCTGAAAGATTCAATGGTATTTCCTTGTAAGAAATGGCGTAACCCTTTGAATAATTTTGAAAGTTCCCCTTCGATAACAATTCCTTCGGTTCCACTATTTTTCCAAGCCGCCAATTTGACAGCTGAATCCATTGATTTTAAATCACCTTCCGGAATGACAATAAACGGATTAGCTTCATTAGCCATATCTTCTAATAATACGACAATGGATTGAACTAAAATATCAGAAACAATAATATTATCAATATCTTGATCTGAAAGAGTGGTAATAGTATCGGTTGTAAATCCACCTTCGCCTCCAAGTGAACTAGCCAAAGCACCCATGGCAGTAAAAATCTTACGAAGTTCCCCTTCATTAAAAGCATTGACTGTCCAAACAGGAGATGGATTACCTAACACAATGGTAGATAAATCATACGTCAAATTACGAGTTGAAGCAACTTTTTCACCATCCGCATAAATATCGAATTTTGTAGTATTAACAGGAGCCGTGATGGTCATGATGGTTCCAGTAATAGTAAAGGTTGTATTCACTTGATTTGTATCATACCATGGAACATCAGGGTCATTCACTCCCACTAAAAAATCAAGTTCCCTTCCTGGTTCAGAAGTTGATTTTAATACATTCACAAGTGTTTCACTAATAAGTTCTGAGGAAAGGAAAATATCCAATTCTTCTTCAGTTAAATTAAGAAAAGCATCCGTACTATTGCCATTATTTGAAATAATCTTTGCAGATTTGAAAATGGCATTGAGTTCAACTTCGGCAGCAACTGGATCACTCCAATCATCTACCGTTCCAAATTCAAGATCCATTGACCCCGATTCCATATCTTCTAAGAAAGAATCAATCAAAGGATTCAAGTTACGAGTAATGAATAATGAATTGGCCATATGATAAGACATGTCAGCAATAACCTCATTGGATAAAGTTGCAATATTAGCCATATCTTGTGTCGATAATAATTTTGCTGAATAGAACAAATGTGTTAATTCCGCTTCAGTCCATTCAGTTGCATTCAATTCTACAAAATCAATGGTTGTATCCCCAAAAAGATCCATATCATCTAAATAAACATCTAAAATCGGATTTAAACTATAAGTAATAAATTTTGATCTGGATAGATAATATGCTAAATCATCAATTGTGGCATCTTCCACTGCTCCAAAATTAGAAAAATCAGTCGTTGATAAAAGTTTGGCAGCATAGAACAAACTAGAAAGTTCAATTTCTGTCCACTCAGATGTTTCAAGATCAACAAAATCGATATTGGCATCTCCAAACAAATTCATATCTTCCAAATAAACATCTAAGATTGGATTCAAATTGGAGGTAATAAATTTAGATCCTGATAAATATTGAGCTAAATCATCAATCGTGGTATCTTCCACTAAATCAAAATTAGAAAAATCAGTCGTTGACAAAAGCTTTGCAGCGTGGAATAAACTAGAAAGTTCTCCTTGTGTCCAATCATCAACTGCTAAATCAATAAATTCAATCGTCGTATCTCCAAAGAGGTTCATATCTTCCAAATAAACATCTAAAATTGGGTTCAAACTATGAGTAATCAACTTTGAACTAGACAAATGAATGGCCAATTGATCAATTGTGGCATCTTCCACTGCACCAAAATTAGTGAAATCAGTCGTCGATAAAAGTTTCGCAGCATTGAACAAACTCGAAAGTTCCATTTCTGTCCAATCAGTCACATCAAGTTCAGCAAATTCAATGGTACTATCTCCAAAGAGATTCATATCATCTAAGAAAACATCCAAAATTGGATTTAGATTACTAGTAATGAATTGAGATCCAGACAAGTATAAGGCCAAATCGTCAATAGTAGCATCTTCAATCGTTCCAAAATTAGTAAAATCGGTTGAAGATAATAGTTTTGCCGCATGAAACAAATTGCTAAGTTCTCCTTGCGTCCAATCAGCCACATCAAGTTCAATAAATTCAATAGTACTATCTCCAAAGAGATTCATATCATCTAAGAAAACATCCAAAATTGGATTTAGATTACTA
>JBAYFA010000118.1:0-4186 GCA_041667425.1 Bacilli bacterium | reverse complement strand
CGTCCATACCCGACATCCCATGGTATAGCACTTAACGCAATCTAATTACTCTGTTTTGCTTATTATATATGAAATTACTTTTTTTGTCAACCAATAACCAAGGAAAGAATCTATGGTTTAAGCCCAGTCATCGATTCACACATAAAAAACTAAAGTTTTCACTTTAGTTTTGCTTTTTTATTTAAACCGATTTTTTAACCAAGAAGGCAATGCTTCTCCCGGTTTTCTCTCTACCCGTGTTTCCATATCTTTTGAAACGGGAACCGAGTTTTCCTTTGAAGATTGAACCAACGTCACAGCCGCCACTTCTTCGGAAAAATCTTCTTTACTATCAAAACCAGTTGCAATAACTGTTACAATTAGTTCCCCTTGAAGATCAACATTAAATCCTGTTCCCATAACAATATCAATATCAGGAGAGGACGCATTGCGAATTTCACCAGTTACATCATAAATTTCTTGCATTGTAATATCAATATCACTGGTAATAAAGACAATGGCATCAGTTGCACCACTAATGTCAATTTCTAATAATGGAGACCGAATAGCTTTTCGAGCCGCCTCAATCGCCCGATTAGGACCACTGGCAATTCCAATTCCCATTAATGCGGTTCCTTTATTACGCATCACATTGCGAACATCTGCAAAATCAACATTAATTAATCCAGGAATGGTTACAATTTCAGCAATACCTTGTACACCCCGTCGTAAAACATTATCAACTTCACGAAAAGATTCTAACATCGTTAGATTACGATCCGCCATAGACAATAATTTATCGTTTGGTACAACGATGAGAGTATCAACAAATGGTTTAATTTCCGCTAGACCTTTCACTGCTTGGTTCATTCGCTTCCGACCTTCGAAAGTAAACGGTTTGGTAACAATACCCACCGTCAAACATCCCATTTCTTTAGCAATCCGAGCAACCACAGGACATGCTCCTGTTCCGGTTCCACCACCCATACCCGAAGTAATAAATACCATATCACTTCCACGGATAATTTCACGGATATCTTCTTCGGATTCTTCAGCAGCTTGACGTCCTATTTCAGGATCAGCCCCTGCACCTAGTCCTTTGGTCAGTTGCTTTCCAATTTGCAAACGAATATCAGCTTTTGCTAAGCGCAAAACTTGAGCATCGGTATTAATAACCACAAAATCAACGCCTTTAACGTCGTTTTCAATCATTCGATTAACTGCGTTTCCTCCGCCACCTCCGACACCGATAACCTTTAATATGGGTTTTTCATTGAAAGCATCTTGACTGTACATATAAATCCTCCTCGTAAGGGTTTTAGTTAATTATATTATATCATAATCATTGAAAAAAATAAACAATTTTTACTTACATTTTCATTGTTCACATTCCATATTATAGCAATAGAGCTTTTTTTTGTAAAGAAGATTATTCGACTTTATGCAATTGTTCCATTATAATGAATGGTAAACCCTTGTTCATGAAAAATGATTTTATATTGAATCCCTAAATATTGAAATATAAATTGGTCATCGACTTCATGACCTTGGTGATACGTAATGTAGTAATCTTTCACATATTGAACAGGATCTTCAATCGTCTCATCTTCCAAATAACCAAACGTATATTTAGCTTCACTTAAGTAATCCTCTTTTTCAAGAATATTTTTTATTTTTAATTGTGAACCCACTTGAAAATTGATGCGATTAGGTAGAGCCAACAACAGTAATTTCTTTTGCGCATTTTCTTGAATAACCATCAAGGGATAATATAAATAAAATGTGATGTTACTACTATAGCGCCAAACATAATAGGTAACGCCATCACTCACAAATCGACGATAATTAATGGTCATTTTTAAACCATTTTCAAATGCCAAAAAAGCAACTTCATCATAAATAGTTTCATCATCTACAGGATATTGATGAGATGTTACGTTGTTATTGGCATCTCTGGTGTTGATTTGTGTAGTCGGCGTAATTTTAGTATCCACCACTTCCGTAATCACTCCATATGTTGCAATAAGGTTAGCAACAATACCACTAAACACCACATCATCATTTGATGCAAAAACGATGCCATTGGTATCTGGAGAATAGGTAATTGTATTAATGGTTCCATCAAACATTAAAATAAAATCCGGAATTTCTTCATAAGGCATATATTGAGCAAATTCAGAATCCAAATACAAACGAATTTGGCCTTGATGAGAAGTAACTTGATTTTTAAAACATCCCGACAACACCAACATAAGCATCATCATGACGAATAAAATGAAGGGGGTTTTTTTAGAAGTCTTTTTCATTATCATATAATCCATAATCCTTATATACTTGATTTTTATATTCCATGAAATGATCCTCACGAATAGCCTTGCGAATGTTAGCCGTCAAATCAACCAAAAATTGAATATTATGAATGCTAAGCAAACGGTGCCCCAACATTTCATTGGCTTTCCATAAATGACGTAAATAAGCTCTGGTGTAGTTCTTACAGGTATAACACTGACAATGGGGATCAAGTGGCGTAAAATCACGCTCATATTGTTTATTTTTGATAAGCACACGACCGAAACTGGTCATAGCCGTCCCATGACGAGCAATACGAGTCGGAAGAACACAATCAAACATGTCAACTCCACGTTCAACGGCGTCTAAAATCATCCCCGGTGAACCCACTCCCATTAAATAACGTGGTTTATCCTCTGGTAATAAAGGGGTAGTAAATTCCAAAACCCGATTTTGAACGTCCTTCGGTTCGCCTACGCTTAATCCACCAATAGAATATCCATTAAAATTCATATCAACTAATGCCTTTGCACAATATTCACGAAGATCTTTGTATTCTCCTCCTTGAA
The DNA here is from genome assembly GCA_041667425.1 of Bacilli bacterium. GTDB lineage: Bacteria > Bacillota_I > Bacilli_A > ML615J-28 > CAG-698 > JAQVOS01. The sequence continues at coordinate 1,349 of JBAYFA010000118.1, read as the reverse complement.
CAATTCCAAATAGAGCTTGGGTAGTTGGATTTCGATGGGCATTTTGAGACCGCTTTGCCCAACGCAACGTTCTGTCAACAGAGTTTTTCATATATTCATAACTAGCAGGATAAGGAGGACATTCATCAAATGCCATCATAATATCTGATCCTAGATCATTTTGAATTTCAATAGATAATTCGGGAGACAAGAAAAGTGGTGCACCACTCTTGTGATGTTTAAACGTCACTCCTTCTTCTTTGATGTCACGAATTTTTGCTAAGCTAAAAACTTGAAATCCTCCTGAATCCGTTAAAATAGATCGATCCCAATTCATGAATTGATGCAGACCACCCGCTTCTTTTATAATTTGATTCCCAGGTTGATTCCATAAATGGTAGGTATTCCCCAAAATAATTTGCGAACCAATGGCTTCCAATTCTTCTTTCACCAAGGTTTTAACAGTTGCCTGTGTTCCCACCGCCATAAAGACAGGGGTTTCAAAACTACCATGTGGAGTAGTGATTTGACCCAACCGAGCCATACATTCCGAACTCTTTTTAATTAATTGATATTTTAAAGGCATAGTGTTAACCTCACTCATTTATTTATTATACCATTGAATTGTCCTTTTTGCCACAATTGACGATAAATATTTGTTTAGATTTCTAGAATTGACAATGATGTCAATAACAATTTTATAGGAAATAATCTTCAAGTATAATTTAAAAAAGTAAGCAATTATGCTTACTTAATAAACATCGCATCACCAAAAGAAAAAAATCGATAACGCTGTTTAATAGCTTCTTGATACGTCTTCATAATCATGTCTCGACTAGCAAACGCACTGACAAGCATCACCAAAGATGATTTAGGAAGATGAAAATTTGTAATAAGACCATCAATTGCTTTAAACGAATACCCAGGATAAATAAAAATATCTGTTTCTTCACACACCGCTCGAAACTCTTGATACCGATTAAAAATTGATTCTAATGTTCGAGTAGACGTAGTTCCAACACTAATAATTCGTCGCTTTTCCTGTTTTGCACGATTCAATTGACAAGCCGTTAATTCATTCATTTGATAATGTTCAGAGTGCATATGATGGCTTTCCACCGTCTCAACACTAACAGGTCGGAAAGTTCCTAATCCCACATGAAGAGTTACATAGGCAATTTCAATATGTCGAAGTTTCAACTCTTCTAACAATCCTGGGGTGAAATGCAACCCTGCAGTGGGTGCAGCAGCACTTCCTAATACCTTTGCATAGACTGTTTGATAACGATTCTGATCCATTAATTTTTCATGGATATACGGAGGAAGAGGCATTTCTCCAAGTTGTTCTAATATTTCCATGAAAATACCTT
>JBAYFA010000117.1:0-4256 GCA_041667425.1 Bacilli bacterium | reverse complement strand
TTCGAATAATCGTTCCAAGATTTCCGGCATTTTCGGGTTCTACCAACACGAGATGGGAGGCAGTGACATCCAAAGTTGTCTCATACTTGGCAAATGAGGCAATGACAAAACAGTTATTCTTTGGTGATAGTACATTAAATATTTTGTCTTGAACTTGAATGGATATCCCCAACGTACTCAATGTTTTAACCAATCGATCAGTATGTTCATTTTCACGAAGCTTTGAGTGAAAATAAACATCACGAATTTGTTCTGGATGATATTTTATTAATTCAAAAGTTAAAGTCATTCCAAGGGCATAGGATAGTGGGTCGTTCTTTTTATATTGTCTCACGGTGAATTCCTCCAAGTACATATATTATACCAAAAAACCTCGTTTTTCACAAGACCCGAAAATGACTTGCAGGAACCTTCACAATTTGTTATAATGGAATGGGTGAACAATATGAATCAAACTATGACACTAACTTTTGAACAAATCAACCTTATCATCAATCACTATCAAGATCAAGCCCTAAATAACACCCATTCGACCGTTCTCTTCCGGGCCAACATTCAAGGGGCAACTCTCACCATTTACCGAACCGGTAAACTCTTATTACAAGGAGCCAATTGCTTGTCCTTAGAAAACGACATTCAAACCCTTCTCGGTTTGTCAGTAACAAAGCAAATTCAGCCCCTCGGACAAGCGATCATTGGGAGCGATGAGGTCGGTACTGGAGATTACTTTGGACCTATTACCGTATGTAGTTGTCTTGTTCCTCTTGAAGATATGGCCTATTTTCAAGACCTTGGACTAAAAGACTCTAAAAAAATATCAGATCCCGTAATCAAACGCCTAGCACCCCTCATTATGAAGCGAATTTCTTATAGTGTGGTTATTCTTCATAATCAAGAATACAACACCGTCATGAAAAAGGACGACATGAACATGAATAAAATCAAAGCAATTTTACACTACCGAGCCATTCAAAAAATGCTCGATAAACATCTACCCTATGACGATATTATAGTTGACGGTTTTACAACCCCAGCCCATTTTAATCGTTATTTAGCCAATCAACCATCCTTAGGGGTTCCCATTCACCTCATTGAAAAAGCCGAAGACCAATATCTATCTGTAGCCGCAGCGTCCATCATCGCTCGCTATACATTTTTAGACGCCTTTGAATCCTTAAGAGTCGAATCAGGATACCCCTTACCCAAAGGTGCCGGGCCATTAGTTGATGCGATGATTCGCACCATTTTAGCTGATCACCCTCTTGCCTATTTGCAGGAGATTGCGAAAATCAATTTTAAAAATACTCAAAAAGCCCAAAAATAAACACCAGTTTAAAAAAACTGGTGTTTTTATTATGAATTGTTTCGTAATTCTTTTAACTTTTCTTCAAAATAATCAGGAAGAGGAGCTTCAAATTCAATCATCTTTTCTAATCGAGGATGATAAAATCCTAAGGTGTGTGCATGAAGGTATTGCCCATGAGGCATCACTTCACCTTTGGGACCATAGATGGGATCTCCACAAACAGGAAAGCCAATATATTTCATATGTACCCGAATTTGATGAGTTCGACCGGTATCTAAGACCAATTTCACAAGCGTATGGTTTTTAAACCGTTCTAATACATGAAAGTGAGTAACGGCTTTTTTCCCTGATCCCACAATTCCCATTTGCTGTCTTTTATCGGGATTACGAGCAATAGGTGCATCAATTAAGCCAACATTGTGCGGAATGACCCCACAACAAATGGCAATATACTCCCGTTTGACCGTTTTTTCAGCAAATTGTTTACTTAAGTTTTTATGGGCAAAATCATTCTTACAAGCCACCAATAACCCTGAAGTATCTTTATCAATCCGATGAACAATCCCTGCACGAATAGTTCCGTTAATTCCTGATAAATCAGTACAATGGTATAATAAGGCATTGACCAAGGTATTATCTTTGTTCCCAGCAGCGGGATGAACCACCATCCCTGATGGCTTATTAATGACGATCACATCTTGATCTTCGTAATATATATCCAGAGGAATATTTTGATGAGCCACCCCCGTTGGTTCTGGATCGCGCAAGCTAACCTCCACTTGATCACCTGTTTTCAATTGATAATTGGCTTTTTTAAGTTGAGTATTTACCTTAATTTGCTCTTGATCAATCATCATTTGAATTTGTGTCCGAGTCATTAAAGGAAGGACAGAGACGAGATATTTATCTAAACGAATGGGGGTTCCTTCAAATAGAAACTCTTGCTTTTTCATGCTTCCTCCTTATACTGGACTTTTATGAAGTAAAACAGCTACCAATAATCCAGCCACTCCAATGGTTAAACACGAATCCGCTACATTAAACATTGGGAAATCATAACCAAAAATAATAAAATCAAGGAAATCGACAACATATTTATGGATAATCCGATCAATAAAGTTGCCGATGGTTCCCGTAATCATGAGAATTAAAGCCACGCTGTAAAGTGGATATTGTTTTAAATCAAAATCTTTCATAAAGTAACCAAAAGCAAATAAAGCAAGGATGGTTACTGTATAAAAGAACCATAATTTTCCTTCAAAAATACTCCACCCTCCACCTGTGTTTTCCGCATAGGAGAGTTTAAAGAAATGTTGAATAACTTGAACGTCTTGATTGATGGGTCTTCCATATGAATCATAGACACCGGTAAAGATGTGTTTAACAACTAACGCCTTCGTCACTTGATCAATGAGAATACCAATCACAATAATAAGCAAGGCAATAAGTAACATTTTCAATTTATCACTCATCGGGCCACCCCAAAATAGATGATTAAAATCAACGTAAAGAGGGCAAAAAAGATATCAAAGGTATGAAACCAAAAAATTGCCCGTTCATTTAGTGTCATCAATGTCGTATTTTCAGGATAATAGCGTTTCGATAGTTTCACCATAAACATATTAGATAGTCCGTTACACAAGAGCAAGAGAAACCAAGCAATCATTCCAAGGAAAAAACGAACAACGACATCATAATAATATAATTTAAAAAATTGAACAAGAATTAAAAGAGCAGGTAACACCACCACAGCAGTTAAGGGCAGGGAGAATAAAAAGGATTTATAATCCGTTTTTTTACTGAGTTTTAAGTCATAATACGTTTTAGTATCCAATTTTCCTTGTTTCCAAAGTGACATATTAACCCTCCAATCCTTCTAAAAAGGCGATGGCATCCGCAAAACTAGAAACAGAAATCGGAGCGGAATAACTCGGATTATCTAGTTTAACATATTGTTCCATGGCTTCTTCATAATTGTCTTGTGGGACAAAAAAGTAATCAGCTTGATATAAATTAGCAGTAATAATCTTTTGTTTAACTCCACCAATCGCCCCAACCGTTCCATCGACTTCGATGGTTCCCGTTCCAAGAATGCGTAATCCTCGAGTCAAGTCGCCAGAAGTAATGGCATCATAGACCGCCAGAGCTTGCATTAAGCCGCCTGAAGGGCCACTGGTGACTGTTTCAACTTCCTCATATCGCGGATTAGCATCATGAATCGTATAATCTTCGTACAGTAATAAGCTTAAATATCGCATTGATTGACCATCAAAGACATCGGATTGAATGCTAACTTCCACAGTACTGGATTTATCATTGCGAACAAGCGTCATATCGACGGTATCAATGGCCTCATTTTGTAAAAGAGGACGAATCAATGTCATAAATTGATTGTAAGAAGTCAGGATAGTTCCATTTAAATGCGTAATCAAATCGCCTAATTGTAAATCGGAATCAGTTGTGCGATCCAACCCAACAACGACCAACCCATTAAAATCATAATCGATGACAATATCATCATTATATTTGGCTGCTTCTACATAGGCCATAATAATAGAATTGGTAATACTATTTTGCTTCATCAATTCTCCTTGATAGGCTTCTTCTTTATCACTCAAGGAGGTGGCAGGATCAAACTTAGTCAGTTCAACTTCATCATTGGCTAAGCTCAACCAATAATGAAGAATCGATATTTTTCGATATTCATAAACCGACACGGTGTAAATCGGGTTGGTCTCTTCACTAGAAGAAATAGAAATAGTCGATGACACCGGCGAGATAGTTCCTGGAGTTAAACAAATATAATTAATTTTAACAAGGGATATCACCAAGATAAAACTATATAGGACCACGGTAGCAATCGAAACAATGCGTTTCCATCCGCTAAATCCTTTAAAGTGAATCCATAATTCCGTTAGATATTTTTTCATATTGAGTCCTCTTTAATGTG
>JBAYFA010000116.1:0-4317 GCA_041667425.1 Bacilli bacterium | reverse complement strand
GGAAGTGAACGAGTTTTACAAGTCACTACTTCAATGGAGGCGCATCATGCGACGATCATGTCAAATGATTCGTTTACCACGGACTTAAAGGCGACTAACCGTCTTATCAAAAAACATTTTTCTGCTTTTGATGTGCGAGCAGTGGATATGGAGTCCTGTGCTTTTGCTCAAGCATGCTATGTACTGGGGCTTCCCTTTATCGCTATTCGTGCGATAAGTGATGTGGTTGGGTCTTCTAATCAAACAGTATCCTTTTTTGACAACCTTGATGAAGCTTGTAAATGTTCAAATGATTTCATTTTAGACCTTCTGAAAAAACTGTAATTTCGGTTTACTTTTCAATGGTCCTATGGTATAATAATTATGACCTAACACGATGATTGTCGAATCTCCAACGTCATTCATGGTCTTAGGCGAATTACATATAAGGAGGAAATACATATGTCGTGTATTACAAAAGAAGAAAAAGCAAAATTAGTGGCTGAGTTTGGAAAAACTGAAAAAAATTCAGGATCTGTTGAAGTGCAAATTGCCATTTTAACAGCAGAGATCAATCGTTTAAATGATCATTTGAATCAACACATCCATGATTTTCATTCTCGTCGTGGTCTATTGATGAAAGTTGGACATCGTCGTAACTTATTAAACTATTTAAAAGATAGAGACGTCAATAGTTATCGTGAAGTTATTAAAAAATTAAATTTAAGAAAATAAGAGGGTAAGTAATTACCCTTTTTCAAAATAAGAAAGGAAATATTAGATGAACGAATGTAAAAAATTTGAGTATGTTCAAGGTGACCGTCATTGGATTATTGAAGTCAATGAAATGGCAAAACAAGCCAACGGGTCAGTTCTTGTCCGTTATCAAGATACTGCTGTTTTATCGGTTTGTGTGTTGGGTAAACATGTCACTGGACAAGATTTTTTTCCACTTACTGTTTTGTATCAAGAAAAGTTATATGCAGCTGGTAAAATTCCTGGAGGATTTCTAAAACGTGAAGGACGTCCGTCTGAACACGAAACGTTGACTTCTCGGTTAATTGACCGACCTATTCGTCCTCTTTTCCCTGAAGGTTTTCGGAATGAAGTTCAAGTGATCAATACGGTTCTTAGTTCTAATTCTGATTATACCAGTGAAATGGCTGCGATGTTGGGCTCATCAACTGCCCTAATGATTTCAGACATCCCCTTTAATGGACCGATTGCTGGAGTAATTGTTGGACGAGTGGATGGAGAATACATCATCAATCCAACGGTTGCCCAAATAGAACTATCGGATATTCATTTAACCGTTGCGGGAACAAAAGAAGCCATTAATATGGTTGAATCTAGTGCAAAAGAAGTATCAGAAGAAGACATGTTACAAGCTATTTTGGTAGGTCATCAAGAAATTAAACGCTTGATTGCTTTTCAAGAAGACATTATGGCTGCGGTTGGAAAACCAAAAGTGGATGTTCCATTGTATGAAATTCCGACCGATATTGATGAAATTGTCCATCTCATGGCAGAAGACAAATTGAAAAAAGCGCTCGTTATCACCGAAAAATTAGAACGATATGCCGCTATTGATGCCATCAATGAAGCGGTGATTGCCGAATTAAGTGAACGATGGGAAGATCATGAAGAGTTTGAAGAACAGATTAGATTTGTCAATGCAGCGCTAGAAAACATTGTAAAAAATGAATTTAGACGATTAGTGACCGTTGAAAAAGTTCGTCCTGATGGCCGAAAGGTTGACGAAGTTCGTCCACTATCATCTCGAGTTGATATTTTTGAAAGAACTCATGGATCCGCTTTATTTACTCGCGGACAAACTCAAAGTTTGGGAGTGGTTACTTTAGGATCTTTAGGAGAATTCCAAATTATCGATGGTCTAGGTGAAGAAGAAGGCAAACGGTTTATGTTCCATTATAATTTCCCAGCTTATAGTGTTGGTGAAACGGGACGTTACGGCTCTCCTGGTCGTCGTGAAGTTGGTCATGGAGCCCTTGCGGAAAGAGCCCTTTTACAAGTTATTCCTTCGGAAGAAGAATTTCCTTATACTATTCGTGTAGTAAGCGAAATATTAGAATCCAATGGTTCAAGTTCACAAGCATCTATTTGTAGTGGAACCATGGCCCTAATGGCTGCGGGAGTACCAATTAAAGCTCCTGTTGCTGGAATTGCGATGGGACTGATTAGTGATGGTGCTAATTATAGTATTTTAACTGATATTCAAGGGATGGAAGATCATTTGGGAGACATGGACTTTAAAGTAGCTGGAACTCGTAATGGAATTACTGCCTTACAAATGGATATTAAAATTGATGGAATCACTGAAAAAATTCTTCGAGAATCGCTTGCTCAAGCAAAAGTAGGGCGATTGACTATTTTAGATCATATGGTTAAAACTATTCCTACTTACCGTGAAGAACTCAACCAATATGCACCGAAAGTGGTTATGTTTAGAATTAATCCTGACAAGATTCGTGATGTTATTGGTTCTGGTGGTAAAGTCATTACAGAAATCATCAATGAATATAATCAAGTAAAGATTGATATCGAACAAGATGGCCGCGTTTTTATCATGCATCAAGATAGAAAATGGATTGATTTGGCTGCTCAAAAAATTAAAGACATGGTTCGTGAACCTGAAATGGATAAGATTTATACAGGTCGTGTCGTTGCCGTTAAAGATTTTGGAGCATTTGTAGAATTATGGCCAGGAACTGAAGGAATGGTTCATATTTCAGAACTCGAAAAAGAGCGTGTAAAAAAGGTAGAAGATGTTGTCAACGTCAATGATGAAATCATTGTTAAGGTGATTGGCATTGATGAAAAAACGGGCAAAATCAAATTATCTCGAAAAGCGGCTTTAAAATAAAACTATTTTGAAAAAATGTGTCTTTTGGCACATTTTTTTGACTTTAAGAGGTACGTATGGTATAGTAAGATGTATTCAGACAATTGAGCGCATGATTCATGCGTTAGGAAAGTCCTTGCTAGCTCAGCTGTGATGCTGTAGTGATTATGCCTAATGATAAATTAGGGCACCAAGGGATTGGTGACGGCGAGATCTAAATCTCTATGAGGTTGAGTCTTTTAAAGTGCCACAGAGACGAAGCTTTCAGGCAACTGAAAGAGTGCAACGGGTAAACCCCATAAGCTAGAAACCCAAATTTTGGTAGGGGAATTTCAAATAATAATTAAGAATTTATTTGAAGTGGTATTGCTACACATAGTGTAGACGATGCTAAGATAAATGATTGTCACTTCGAAAGAAGAACAGAACAAGGCTTATGAATACAATATCCATTTTGAGGTAAAATATGATCAAAACTAGTCAATACGTAATTAGTGCTGTTTCAAAAGATCAATACCCCAATCAATATGCTTTTCCTGAATTCGTCTTTTTAGGACGTAGTAATGTGGGAAAGAGTAGCCTCATTAACGCGCTGACAAATCGTAAATTGCTTGCGCGAATTTCATCGACTCCTGGAAAAACCAATACGGTTAATTTTTATTTGATTAATGGCGATCGATATTTTGTTGATGTTCCGGGGTATGGGTATGCGGTCCGCAGTCTTCAAAAACGATTTAATTATGGAGGCTATATTGAAGAATATTTAAAGACAAGTCAATACTTAAAAATCGCATTTTTGTTGGTCGATACCAAAATAGGACCGACGCAAGATGATATTTTAATGTATGATTATTTGTCGCACTTACATGTTCCAATCAAGGTGATTGGAACGAAAGCCGATAAAATCGGGACAACTCATTTATTTAAAGCCAAAAAGGTTATTGAAACGTGCTTACCGAGGGCTTCAATTCTCATCACTTCGACAGTCACCAAACAAGGAATTGATGAATTATTAAAATACATTATTGAATAGGACTGGTTCTAAAGAACCAGCCCTTTGTTAATTATAAGAGTTTGCAAAAACTGCTCAAGAAGAGGAGAATATTTAATGAAACTTATAGAAAAAACCCTCAATACGACGACTATTTTTGACGGACGGATTATTCGTCTGACTCATGATGAAGTTTTGCTTCCCAATGGCAAAGTTAGTTGGCGTGAAGTAGTCCATCATCGAGGCGGAGTTTGTGTCCTTGCTGTGAACGAAGAATCTATTCTTTTGGTTAAACAATTTCGTTCACCTTATCAAGCTGTTTTATATGAATGTCCTGCTGGTAAATTAGAAGATAGTGAACATCCTCAATTGGCAGGTAAACGCGAGTTAGAAGAAGAAACGGGAGCTTATGCGGCGTGTCTCCTTCCACTTGGGATAATGTATCCCAGTCTAGGGTATACAAATGAAGTGATTCACTTGTTTT
>JBAYFA010000115.1:0-4368 GCA_041667425.1 Bacilli bacterium | reverse complement strand
GCTTGCTTTTCTCGTAATACATAGGCCACCTCTTAAAATGTTTATCTATATGTATATTTTAACATATTTTTAGTCAAATTACCAGATAAAAAAAGGACTGCTGACACTTTGTCAACAGTCTGACTGCGTAAAAACGCAGTTAAGATTTATTTGGTATTTTTAATGACTTCAGACATGGAAGTGGCAAGTCCAGCAAGTCCTTGAATTTCTGATGGAACAATAATTTTAGTTGCTTGGCCTTTGGACATCTCAACTAAGGCTTCATATGCTTTTAGTGTGAGGACTCCTTGATCAACTCCAACTTTTTTAACGAGGGCTAATCCTTTAGCGGTGGCTTCTTGTACTTGAAGAATGGCTTCAGCTTCTCCTTCGGCTTGTAAAATAGCAGCTCGTTTATTTCCTTCGGCTTCTTCAATAAATACTTGACGTTGTGCTTCAGCTCGTAAGATTTGTGATTCTTTAAAGCCTTCGGCTTGAAGGATGGCTGATCGTTTTTCTCCTTCAGCTCGAATAATGGATTCACGACGTTCCCGTTCGGCTCTCATTTGCTTTTCCATTGCGTCCCGAATATCTTTCGGAGGAAGGATATTTTTTAATTCGACACGATTGACACGAATTCCCCATGCATCGGTGGCGATATCTAAAATATCACGCATTCTAGTATTAATGAGGTCGCGACTTGTGAGTGTGGCATCGAGTTCAATTTCACCAATGATGTTTCGAAGAGTCGTTGCTGTCAATTTTTCTAAAGCAGCTCGTGGGTTCTCTACTCCATAGGCAAAGAATTTACAATCAGTGACTTGGTAGAAAACAACAGTATCGATTTGCATAGTGACATTGTCTTTGGTAATCACGGGTTGAGGTTCATAATCAACAACTTGTTCTTTGATTGAAATGCGTCGAGATACGCGGAAAAAGAAAGGAACTAAAAAGTGAACTCCTGATTGCCATGTGCAATAATATTGTCCCAATCTTTCAACAACGAATGATTCGGCTTGGCGAACGATTTTAATGCAAGATAAAGCGAAAATAACGAGTAATACAATAATAATAATCATGATAAAAATAGAATCATTATATGTTAAAAACATTTTTATACCTCCATGTTTTTATACTATTCATAATAACAATAAATTTGATTGAGTTTTAATCCCAATTTTTGAAATTGAGATTGGGTAGATTCATAAATGAGCTGATTGAGCTGATCGCGACGAACGAGTAGTTCTTCGTGATTGAATTGATTCACGAAATTTATGATAATTTGATCAATAGACGAGTGTACCAGCGGGTACAAATGAGGTGTGTTTGAAAATGATATAAAATCATCAATATAATACGTGATGTGGACAAAAAAATTGATTGGTTTATCGTCTTTTAATCCTTTTTGTAGAACAAACACATCTAAGAGTTGTTCATTGAGGGAGTATCGACCTACAGCCACATCTATAAAAGGAATTAGAAAGTGTATTCCTCTTTGTAAAACACGACGATGCTGTCGAATTCGAGAGACGACCATCACTTCATCTTTAGCAATGATCCTCATGGATAATGCCATCACCATCAAAGTAAGGATACCGATAATTAGTAGGGGAATATCGTATCGAGTGGATAAAATCATAGTGAGGTGAATGCGCTTGCTTCAACTTTAGAAATGACAAGTTTAGTGCCACTAATGGCATCAATACTAACTTTTTCCCCAACGATAAACGTTTGATTTTGATAATTGATAGCTCTCCACAATACGTTTTCGACTTTTAGTTCTCCAATTTCATTAGGAGAGACTTCTTTGGTAATAATGCCAATCATGCCAATGACTCGATCGGCATTGGTTCGAACCATTCCTTTTTCCATCATGCGTTTAGTAAGAGGCCGTGTGGCTAACAACAACACAACAGACACGGCGACAAATACAATGAATTGAGCCAATTCACTTGCTTTAAAAATGGTTGCAATTAATGCTCCTATTGCCCCGATAGAAAACCAAATGGTGACTAGGTCAGCAGTCGATAATTCAATAATAATCGTTGCAGTGATTAAGACACTCCAAAGAATAATCATCGGCCAGTTCATACAGTGACCTCCTTTTCTAAAAATATTTTTAACATTTTTTCGGTTTGATTCCATTCACAAGGAAATTTGTGAAATGGTTTCGATGTGAAATCAAGTGGAAAAATACGAACTAAATTACGAATGATGTTTTTCCCATTGATGCGACCATAACTAGGTTTGATTGAAATAGAGTGTGTTTCTTCTTCGGAATACAGGCCCATTGCTTGTTCGTCTTTATTGACGGCTTTAATGACCAACGCTTTTTGATGATCATCAAATCCAATCAAGGTCGTGTACGCATTTTTAAAATGATTAGCAGCAACGGTGTTTAAGGTAATGTTCGTTTCATAAATGGTTGCAACACCGTGATTGTTGCGAGAAAACCATTGAATTTCCATCATATCACCCTCCTTTACATATATTATACAATAATATTCAAAAAAATACAAGAAATATCATAAAAATATTTTTGAAATGATGGTGTTTGTTAAAAAAATGTTGATATTCAACATTTTTGTGATATAATATGAAGGAAACAACTGTGGAGGCCTTATGAAAAAATCTAAATTTCCTATTAAAAAATTGATTTTATTGGCGATATGTATCTTAATTCCAATTTTATCGGGATACTTTATTGCAACCTATGCTTATAATCGCTATCAACCGTATTATTTTGGAGAGTATATGGATAATGCCGCAGAAGATACTGAGTCTAAATTAGAAGCCTATTTAAAATATTATACATATTCGTATGATGAGACTCCTTATTATGAACAAATCGTGACTGAAGATGATGTTCATGCCATGACATTCAGAATATATCGGGCGATTTTTACTTCACAAAAAATTGATAACAATTATGAGGTTTACACCTCTTATGATTTGTCTTATATTTTTGTGTTGTATGATATTAATTATGAAAAATTGATTGATATTCAAGACCCAACAGGGGAAGCCACGTTGGAATATGATAATTTACCTAATATATACATTAACATTCAAGATAAAGAATTTGATGGAAACTCGGTTACGCTAACCATGGGGGTTCCTCAAGATATGATTTTAATTCAAGATTATGATTCCTCTCCTGAAACAGATGATCGTGGAGAAGAGTTGAATAGCCGCTATTTAAAATGGTCACAGACGCAAATTGATCCTGATTTTTCAGATAATATTGAAGTGGAAGTTTATATGACAGATTCTTTAAGTGATGAAGATGCGAGTTATCACTCAACTATTTTAACGGTTACAACGACAGATTTTTATCAAGCTTTTAGTCAAATTGATGATGCTTCTTATATTAAGGGAGCAGCTGAAGATAATGAAGCAGCGGGATATTTAGCCCATGTGGTTAAAACAAAATTGTGGTGGCAATGTTTAATTACGGTTGTTTTAATGGGGCTCGTTTCTCTTAGTTTTTATGTTGTATGGAACGCTGAAGAAACACAACAAGCGACAAAGAAAGAGAGCAAGAGATAGATTGCGAAAGCAATCTATTTTGTTTTCAATATGGAATTAATTGATATCGAAAGGGCCTTACAAAAACGGTACCGACTTCGGCTATATGCACCGTTTGTAAAAGCCATTCAAACATATCAGCTCATTGCCCCAAATGATCAAATTGCGGTTTGTATTTCCGGAGGAAAAGATAGTCTTGTGTTGGCTAAGTTATTTCAACGTTATCAACGTCATAGTGACATTCCATTTCAAGTGAAATATTTATCTATGGATCCAGGGTTTACCCCTAGTAATCGCCAAACTTTAGAGGATAATTGTCGATATTTAAATATTCCTGTTCAAATTAAGTTGTCTAATGTTTTTCAAGTGGCGATGAAGTTAAATGATGAGAAACCATGTTATATGTGTAGTCGTATGCGCCGTGGATTTTTATATCAATATGCTCAAGAACAAGGGTGTAATAAAATTGCTCTTGCTCATCACTTTGATGATGTCATTGAGACGACTTTAATCAATATCTTTTATACAGGTTGCTTTAAAACGATGATGCCTAAATTAAAGTCTCAAAACTTTTCAGGAATGGAATTGATTCGTCCGTTGGTATTGGTTGAAGAAAAGGATATTATTAGATATATACAATACATTGGGATTACGCCGATGAATTGTGGATGTCAAGTTGCTTCTAAAACACTGTCTTCTAAACGAGAAGAAATAAAAGACTTGATTAAATCGCTTCGAAAAATCAACAAAAACATTCCCACAAACATTTTTAAGAGCGCTGAGAATGTTAACACCAATTGTTGTATCGGTTGGAAAGATAAAGAGCAATATATTCACTTTTTAGATCATTATGATTCTTGT
>JBAYFA010000114.1:0-4393 GCA_041667425.1 Bacilli bacterium | reverse complement strand
TGAAACATTAATTGATGTAGGAGTGAGTGCTTCTTTTTTACACCCAACCAAAACAATTGCGAAAGTCAACATTAGCATAAATGCTAATAATTTTTTCATTTTTTCTTTCCTCCTCGAAATTTGTTTGTTAGTTTGTTTATATACTTTAGGATTTTCTCCTAATAGCCAAATTTATAAAACACTATGTATTGAAAGTGTTTACACAATAATTATACACCATTTAAATTTTTTTTGCAAGCCCTTTTCTATGATTTTTTCGACATATATTTATAAGTTTTCCATACTTCAAATCCGAATTGTTGATAAAAAGAGACAAGTCCCGTCCAATCAATCATTACTTCAATCATTTTACGTTCTTGCATTTCTTTAAGTGCATAGACAACAATGTCATTTCCAAGGCCACGTCCTTGATAAATTTTGTTGACCCCCAAAGGGCCAACACCACCCAGATTTACAAAGCGTGGATACCACGTAATATTGTATCCTCCAAAAGGCGCCTCACGATCATTAATGCGAGCAAATGCAATAATTTTACCTTGATCTTTAGCAATAACATATTCTCGACCAGTTCCTCCCGCTTCAAAATAACGAATGCCTTCTTGAGCCCAGCGATCGCTAAATGTTTTAAGCAGTTCAATCAAACCGACTTCATCTATTTTGGTAGCAACACTAAATTCAATATCATAGTTACGAATAGGTAAATCCTGAAAAGATCTAATAATCATATCATGAGTAGATCGAGATCCATAATATCCTCGTTTCGTAAGCCAGACATCCGTTAAATTATCAAAATCAGTAGGAACTCCTGGAAAGAAATTAAATAAATCCGATCCTACCCATATTTCTTTTTTATCGGCCAATACATCTTCTGCTTGACGCAAGAGTGTCGAACCAATTCCTTGATAACGATATTTTTTTGCAACATAAAACAATGATATCCATCCCCGATCTAAGTATGCAGGGAGAAGGGAATCGGTAGATGTTTTCGTAATGATAAATCCGACCAACTGAGTTTCATCATAAGCCCCAAATACCCTTTTTGTTGGATAATTAATAACATTACGAGAAAACACATCATCTGCAATGGGATATATAAATCCGACCTCGCGATTCCATAAAGCGCATACGAACGCTAGGTCATCAACGGGATGATATACAATCATAGTAAGCCGGCTGCCTCTTCATCTATCACCACCGTTACATCGGGATGGCGTTGCAGAATTGAAGCTGGAAAATCTTCGGTCACAAGACCATTAATGAGTTCATAAACTGCTTTTTGTTTTGATTTTCCACTTGCAATCAGCAATATTGCTCGCGCTTTCATAATATTTTTGATTCCCATTGTAATAGCATGAGTTGGAACTTCATCAATCGAATTGAAAAAACGTTTATTATCTTCACGCGTTTTTTCAGTTAGGCGGACAACAAATGTTTCATTATGAAAGGGCGTCCCTGGTTCATTAAACCCAATATGCCCATTGCCACCAATTCCCAATAATTGAAGATCTATCGTCGTTTGATTCAATAAACGATTATAATGATCACACTGAGCTTGAAGGTCACTACCTTCAGCTGATGGAACATGAACATTTTCCTCTTTAATATCCACATGATGGAAAAGATGACGATGCATAAAATTATAATAACTTTCAGGGTGAGTCCGCGGAAGGTCACAATATTCATCTAAATTATATGTCTTTACTTGTTTAAATGAAATTTCTTTATTATCATAACTTTTAATAATATTTTGATATAGCCCAATAGGACTGCTACCCGTTGCTAACCCAAGCGTAGCATCTGGTTTCTTTTTGAGTAAATCAATCATAATTTGGCTAGCAACTTGACTCAATTCTTGATAATCTTTGACACGAATAATTTTCATACTTACACCTCTAATCGTATTGGCAACCATCCTGTAAATGAGTTATCTTGTAACTTTTTACATACACCATAAATGCTTTCTTTTGTGCAATCATAGGTACATATCAGTGCTCCACTTCCTTTAAGAATGAGTCCATCATAGGGAGAGCGCAAACACACAAGAATAACTTTCTTTGGATCAATTCTTTCATATAATTTTGTGAAAAAATCATTTGTTACTACCTGATAAGTCGCCAATACTATTTTATCATATTCTTTGCAATTTTGCACGATGTTTTCAAAATTTTCCATTTCTTCATCAATAATAAATTCGGGATAATCTAAATGCGTATGAAAAGTTTCATAAGTTTCTTCACCATTATCCACAAGAGTTGCTAAATGTATTTTAGGAAAAATCATCAAGACACGATCTTCTTTGCGAAGTGGCAATAATCCATGATCCCACACTTTTGTTATACTTTTTAATACCAGTTCATTAGCCAAAGTTGATTTTTGATTCAGCAATTTTTTCCGAGGTATTTTTCCATATTTTTGTTTCAATGCAATAATTTTTGCCACGGATTCATCAAGTCTACTCAAAGGAATATCCCCTTGCATAACCAATTGGCGAAATGCATTAATAATTTCAATCTGTTCAGTTAAATCTGCTTTTCCACAAAATACTAAAATATCATTACCCGCCAAAATTCCATATTTTACAATCTCTTCGATGGAATAACGACTCCATATGGCAGCCATTGTTAGAGAATCTGTGGTAATGAGTCCTCCAAATCGCAATTCTTCTTTTAACAGGGTGGTAATAATGGGGTAGGATAATGAACTTGGAAAAATCGGATCAAGAGCATCATACAATATATGAGAAATCATCACTCCATCCACCCCAGCCTCTATGGCTTTTTGATAGGGAACAATCTCTTCTTTTAATAATGCCTCTTTGCCTTTGTTTACAACGGGTAGACCCAAATGACTATCCACATTGGTATCACCATGTCCTGGAAAATGCTTGACCATGGGAAGAATTCCTGCCTCTTGAAAGGCAAGACTAGCTTTGACCACTTGGTCTGCTACCCGATAAGACTGATTCCCATAACTGCGAGAATTTATAACAGGATTTAATGGATTGGTGTTAATATCAGCCACTGGAGCATAATTAATATGAAAACCTAATTGTTTTAAATCATCTCCACATGCCTTTACAATCTCACTAATATCTTCTTTTGATGCCGATAAACTCATAGCTCCAGGAAGATAAGTAATTCCGTCGACTATCCGACGAACCATTCCACCTTCTTGATCAAGACTAATAAAAATCGGATGTTTAGCATATGTTTGAATATCTTCATTCAATTTTTTCACTTGATCAATAGATGTGATGTTGCGTGCAAACTCTACCACATTCCCTATATGATAATCTTCAATCAATGTTTTTAATTGATGATTATATTCGGTTCCATGAAAAGCAAAACACAACATTTGACCAATTTTTTCTTCAATAGATAATTGATTAATATTCATTTTTCACCCCTTATAAAGAAAGATGCCACAGAAAATGTGGCATCTTGTTGTGATTACATACCAGTAATGCCTGTTCTTCCAATACTTTCAACAAATAATCTTTGTATGAAGAAATAAGCAATTAAGAGAGGCAACATCATCAATAACGCTGCCGTATTGGTCACCAAACCAAAAAACAACGGATCATCTTTAATTTCTTCACCAAGATGACGAAGCAAATCCCCAAACGATGTAGTCAACACCGCCGAAAGGTTTCCAGAACCTGCAGCAAGTTTGGTTGTTAAAACGGGGAATGCCCGTT
This sequence comes from Bacilli bacterium, assembly GCA_041667425.1. GTDB lineage: Bacteria > Bacillota_I > Bacilli_A > ML615J-28 > CAG-698 > JAQVOS01. The sequence goes on along the minus strand of JBAYFA010000114.1, from coordinate 696 downwards.
CATAACGGAATAAATGAGCAAAGTAATAATCGTTGTATTGCCATACAAAAGCAAATAAGCCAACGGTTACAGTGGCGCCTCCGGCATTCGGAAGCATAACACTCCAGAAAGTACGAATGACACCCGCTCCATCAATTTCAGCTGATTCTTCAAGTTCTATTGGTAAATTACGAAAGAACTGAACAAATAAGTAAATAAAGATAGCACTACGAAGCCCCATTCCAAAAGCTGACATAATATAGATTGAAAAGATATTGAAAATCAAATCAATTCCAAAAAAATTACTACTTTGAAAGTATAAGAATCGCGCTAAATCAAGCGTTTCATTAGGTACCACAAGGGTAAATAAAACCGCAAAAAAGAAAAGCTTGCTTCCAGGAAATTTAAGTCTTGCAAAGGCATATCCTGCAGTAGCGGTTGCAATAATTTGAATACACATCGAAAAGAACGATAACACTAATGAATTAAAAAACGTAACGTTGTAATTCAAATAATTAAAAGCAATCCGAATATTTTCAAAACTAAAAGTTCCAGGTATCCAAATGACTTGAGGATCAGTAATATCTGTCGGATAACGAAGAGCAAATGAAAATTTTTGTAATAATGGCAATAGTATAATGAAACACAAACCAATTAAGATAAAGGCCCGAAGGATTCCACCACTAATTTCCATAATTCTCTTATTGCGAACACGTT
>JBAYFA010000113.1:0-4431 GCA_041667425.1 Bacilli bacterium | reverse complement strand
CGAAACCAAACACAACAACCAATTGGCTGAATTGGGTCTAAAAATTAAAGATGACATTGACAATATTCGTTTGATTGCAATTGCTGGTCCGTCATCTTCTGGAAAAACGACTTTTTCTCATCGACTTCGTATTGAACTAATGACCCGAGGAATTAAACCACTTAAAATTTCGATTGATGATTATTATTTAGAGCGGGAAGCCGCTCCAAAAGACGAGTTTGGCAAACCAGATTTAGAACATATCGGTGCTTTAGACGTTGAATTGTTCAATCAAAACTTACTTGATCTTATTCAAGGGGAAGAGGTTCAATTGCCTGTCTTTGATTTTAGACAAGGAAAGCGAATTTTTGGACCTAAAATTTCGATTGCTCCGAATCAACCTATTATTATTGAAGGAATTCATGCGTTGAATGAAAAATTAACAACACTTATTCCGAAACATCAAAAATTCAAAATTTATATTAGTCCATCCACTCAAATCAATATTGATCAGCATAATCCGATTATTGCCACCGATGTGCGGTTATTGCGTCGGATTGTACGTGATGCAAAATATCGAAAAACGTCTCCTGCGGATACATTTGCGATGTGGCAATCGGTTCGTCGGGGAGAATTTAAATGGATTTATCCATTTCAAGAAGAAGCAGATTATGTTTTTAACACGGAATTGACCTATGAATTGGGTGTTATGAAAAAATATGCTTTGCCAGTTTTATCAAACATTGATCACAACAATGAGTATTTTATTCAGGCTAATCGATTGGTGAAATTTTTAAAATATTTTAAAGATATTGATGAGAGTTTGGTGCCATGTAATTCGCTTTTGCGTGAGTTTATTGGGGAGAGTTGTTTCCATGAATGAGATAAGCCAAAAAATTGCTAATGGATGTTTGTTAACTGCCGGCCCTCTTGATGACTTTAATACCATGACCATTGGTTGGGGAATGATTGGAACGATTTGGGGAAAAGAAGTCTTTATGGTATTTGTACGTCCAACTCGGTATACGTATGAATTTATGCAACGTCATGAGTATTTTACTGTGTCTTTTTATAACACTAATTTCAAGCGAGAAATGTCATATTTAGGGACAAAAAGTGGAAAAGACAGCAATAAAGTAGAAGAAGTTCACTTTGTTCCCCTTGCTATTGGCGATGGAGTCACGTTTAAGCAAGCCTATGAAACGCTGTTGTGTCACACTATTTATCATCAAGATATGGATATAAATTGTTTTCCTGAGGCCGTTGTCAATAGATACTATGCGGGTGGAGGGATTCATCGCTTATATATTGGCGAAATTATTCGTCAAGAGTAATAAATAAAAGTCAGGGAACTGACTTTTATTATTTTAGAGGAAAATTGTCTTTTCATCATTGATTGAATATGTTATAATAGTCGCAGGAGGAATTTATGAAAAAATTATGTGCATTCGTGATTATGATTTTATGTATGTTTAGTTTTGTTCATGTGAGGGCAGCTAGTGGAGAGGCATATTACATTGCTACTAACCCAGGTGCAGACCTTGCTACCAGTGTGATTGTTAGTTGGCATTCGGATATTTCTGATTCGTTTGTGGAGTATACTCTTGCAAGCGATACTACTTATTCGCAAAAAGCCATAGTGGTTGGAACTTGTCGTGAATTTAGTAAGCTTGCCAACGAAGATGGTTATTTATCTCAAGGATTTGCTAGTCGTTATGTGTGCTACGCTGAAATCAATGGATTAACACCTAATACGAAATATATGTATCATGTTGGAAAAACAACTTTTTCTGGCAATTATTATTTCAATACAGCCGTGAATAGTTCATCTTTTTCATTTTTACATATAACTGATCCTCAATATGGGAGTTACGCTCAAGCAACGATATTTAATGGATTAATGGGACAAGCCTATGGGATTAATCCTGATATTGGCTTTACTTTCTTTACAGGTGACATCGTCGATCGCGGTGGAAAAGAACCATATTGGGAATATTTTTATCAACAACCAAACGTTTCGAAAACGATTGTGTCAACAGTCCCTGGGAATCATGAGTATTATGATGCATCAGCATCTCCTCAAACGTGGGATGCAAACTATTACAATGCTTTTTTTAGAAATCCCCAAAATGGACCAGAAGCTAATATGAACAGTAGTTATTATTTTAGATACAATAACGCATTGTTTGTGATGATTGATTCGGAATCTAAAAATCAAACCGCTAATACTACTTGGTTTACCGGAGTCTTAGAAGCAAACTTAGATGCCGACTTTGTTATTGTTGGAATGCATCGGAGCTTTTATGGAAGTATTTATGCATCTGATTCAGTGACCATTCGCTCATTGTGGCAAAAGATATTTGATCGCTATGGTGTAGATCTTGTGTTATCAGGTCATGATCATATATATGCTCGCAGTTATAGTGTTTATAATGATCAAATAAGTACTGACCCCATTCGAGGAACGACTTATATTATTGGCGGTTATGGGGGTCCTAAAAATTATTCAGCAGTTGCCAATGAAAAATATGCAAAGGTGATAGAATTTAATGCATGTGCTAATATTATTACAGTCGATCAAAATAAAATTTCCATTCAATTGATTAATACTGCGGGAGCAACGATAGATACTGCTGTCATCAATCGTAAACGGATTGGATCAGCTAATGCGAGTTTCACAAAGGAAGCATTCCTAGAAACGGTGGAAGTGACTCCTGATTCGAAAAATTCCGCAACGGTTACTTGGTCTGATATGGGATTCAAAAATGTGGCAAATGTCCAAGTCGTTAATAAGAAATATGGATTTGTCATTGCTGATACCCATTTATATCATCAATCTTTTACATCTCTTGCTTTTACAGGAATCATGCAAAATGTTCTTAATGAATTCATTATTCGTGTGAAATTTGCTGATGGAACAACATCGGATATTGACTATGTCGTTGATAATCGTAAACCAGAGCCTATCGATTATGTGACAATTACTGAGGCAGTTGACTTAATTCTAGAAGAATTAATGCTTCAGTTTGGGAAAATTTTCGAATGAAAATTTGTGTATGTGGAGGAGCCGGTTATATCGGTTCACATTGTGTTAAAATGCTGATAAAACGTGGATATTCTGTGGTGGTCGTCGATAATTTATCGACGGGCCACCTAGAAGCCATTGATCCTCAAACAAAGGTCTATATTGGGGATATTCGTGATCGTTCCTTTATATCAGGTGTCTTTCAAGAAGAATCAGTTGATGCCGTTATTCATTTTTGTGCGAAATCGCTGGTGGGGGAATCTATGAATGACCCGTTGGCTTATTTTGACAATAATGTAACAGGTACCCTTCACTTACTACAAGAAATGGTTGCTCACAATGTTAAAAAGATTATTTTTTCATCGAGTGCAGCTGTATATGGTCAACAAGAACACATGCCGCTAACAGAGGAAAGTCCAACTATTCCGACCAATCCTTATGGGGAAACAAAACTAGCGATGGAAAAAATGATGAAATGGGCAGATGATGCTCATCAGCTCAAGTATGTGAGCCTTCGTTACTTTAATGTAGCAGGGGCATATCATACGGGAGATATTGGTGAAGACCATCATCCTGAAACCCATCTTATTCCCATTGTGTTACAAACGGTTTTAGGAAAACGGGCTTATTTGCAAGTTTTTGGAAATGATTACCAAACTCCTGATGGAACCTGTGTGCGTGATTATATTCACGTTGAAGACTTGATTGAAGCCCATATTTTGGCTTTAGAATATTTACTTCAAGGCCATGATAGTAATATTTTTAATTTAGGGTCTGAACAAGGATACTCTGTCATGGAAGTTATTAAAAGTTGTGAACGAGTGACAGGGATATCAGTTTTATATCAAATGGGTTTGCGTCGTCTTGGAGATCCTGATCAACTTATTGCATCGAGTCGTAAAATAGAAAAAATTCTTGGCTGGAAGCCAAGAATGGATCTCGATGAGATGATTCGTACTGCGTATGTATTCCATAAATCGCATATAGATGGATATTAACGATCAAATAATTTCGCAAAAGTATCAAATATATGAATACTTTGAGGATCCTCAGGCAACATTTCTGGGTGCCATTGAATTCCAATGATTGGTAAATACGCATGGATAAATGCTTCAATTATGTTTTCATCACTGACAGCAATGACTTCTAAGTCAGGTGCTGTCTTTTTTAATGCTTGATGATGCCAACTATTTGTTTCAAAAACAGATGGAAAGTTTAATAAACGATTGGGAAGACAATGAACATTGTGACGAACGCCACTATGAGATTGACCGATGTCTTGAATCAAGGAACCACCTAAAAAGACATTGATGGTTTGATGTCCGCGACAAATTCCCAGCATGGGTAGGGAATGACTTTTACCATATTCTACGACCATGCGATCCAGTTCATCAAGGGAGGCATCACAGCCTTCAGATTCTCCTGTG
>JBAYFA010000112.1:0-4481 GCA_041667425.1 Bacilli bacterium | reverse complement strand
TTCTCTTTCTCCCTTACTTGAATTGTTAATGTAGGAACCACTTTCCATCACTCCGGAATAAACACGGAAGAAAGTCAGTTTTCCAACATAAGGATCCGTCATAACTTTAAAGGCAAGAGCAGAAAATGGAGCTTCGTCAGTTGATTCAATAGCAACATCTTCTCCCAAATGATTAATCCCATGAATTGGGGGAACATCAGATGGAGAAGGAAGATAATGAACCACCGCATCGATGACCATTTTAATTCCTTTATTTTTAAAGGCAGATCCGCAAACAACTGGGAAAAATTTAACACTTAAGGTTGCACTACGAACAGCTCTCATGAGCACTTTAGGTGAGATTTCTTCACCTTCTAAATACATCATCATGACTTCATCATCAAAATCAGCAACGGCATTGATAAGTTCTTCACGACGACGAGCAGCTTCATCAATATATTCACTTGGAATATCAGCTATTTTGAAGTCTTCAGTTTGACCCCCATCAAAAAAATAAGCTTTTTGTTCAATAAGGTCAATGATTCCATCAAAAAAGGTTTCTGCTCCCATTGGAATTTGAATAGGATGAGCATTTGCTCCAAGTCGTTTATATAAAGATGATACAGAATAATTAAAATCAGCACCTGTTTTATCCATCTTGTTGATAAACACTATTCGTGGAACTAAATAATCATTTGCTTGACGCCATACGGTTTCAGTTTGAGGTTCAACCCCTGCTTGCGCATCAATAACCGTAACAGCTCCATCTAGAACTCGAAGGGAGCGAGATACTTCTACAGTAAAATCTACGTGCCCGGGAGTGTCAATAACGTTAATCCGATGACCCTTCCAAAACGCTGTCGTTGCAGCAGCAGTTATCGTGATTCCACGCTCTTTTTCTTGATCCATCCAGTCCATTTGAGAAGCACCATCATGAGTTTCACCCACTTTATGAATTTTTCCGGCATGGAATAATATACGTTCAGTAACAGTCGTTTTGCCGGCATCAATGTGTGCCATAATACCTATATTTCTTGTGTTCTCTAAGGATACTTCACGAGCCATAAACTTCCTCCATTACCATTGATAATGTGCAAATGCCTTATTTGATTCAGCCATACGATGAATATCATCGCGCTTTTTAACAGATGCACCTATTCCATTGGCAGCATCCATAATTTCATAAGCTAAACGTTCTTCCATCGTTTTTTCTTTGCGTAATCTTGAATATTGAGTTAACCATCTTAAACATAACGTCATTTTTCTTTCTGGTCTAACTTCTATTGGAACTTGATAATTGGCCCCACCAATACGACGCGCTTTTACTTCAAGTTGAGGCGTAATATTGGCAAGTGCATCATTAAATACATCTAAGGCTGGTCGATTGGTAGCTTTTTCGATTCTTTCGAAGGCATTATATAAAATTTGTTGTGCTACACCTTTTTTACCATCCAACATAATACTATTAATAAGTCGAGTCACAATTGGACTACTATATATTGGATCTGGTAATACTTTTCTCTTGATGACATGTCCTTTACGAGGCATGATTAATTCCTCCTTTCGAAATTATAAATTATTTTTTAACTTTTTCTCTTTTTGCACCGTATTTAGATCGTCCTTGTTTACGATTTTCCACACCGGTTGCATCTAATGTACCACGGATAATATGATAACGAACACCTGGTAAGTCTTTTACACGACCACCACGGATCAAAACAACACTATGTTCTTGTAACCGATGACCGATTCCTGGAATATAAGCAGTCACTTCAATTCCATTGGACAAACGAACACGAGCGTATTTACGAATCGCTGAATTCGGTTTTTTAGGAGTCATGGTTGTAACACGTGTACAAACACCACGTTTTTGGGGAGAGTTTAAATCAGTATAGATTTTTTTAATTGAATTAAAATTAATTCCCAAATGTGGGGATTTTGATTTCCGTATCTTATCCTCGCGTGGATTTCTAACCAATTGATTAATTGTAGGCATTGATATTCTCCTTTCTTGCGTATTGCCACATTTCCTGGCGTATCATTTAGCAATAAAATATAGTTTTGGCAGGCCAAAACTATACCTCAAATACGTGTATATTATACACTAATCCTTCTCGTTCGTCAAGAACAATTTATATCTTTTTTATAGATTTTTTATCGCCATACTAACGACGATTGATATAAAAGTAGACAACCATCTCACCCTCTTCATAGGCAAAGTGAGCAGCCAAAATAATAGTTTGACGAGTAGGATCGCCATCAAAAAATTTTTGAATAAACCCATTATCAATAGTTACATAACGACCCTGAATGTCATAGTCAGACACCTGGATCCCATTTCCAGTAATTTCGATAAGATTTTTATTATGCTCGACAAAAGATATCCGTACACACTCTCCCACTTTGAACTTAATATTGGGACCATGTTCAACTTCTGGTGGTCGACTATCATTGATTTTAACCTTCATAAAAATCAATCCTTTAGAAGTTGGGATTCGTATCACATGATTTCCATAATTTTGTTGTTGGAAATATTCATTTGCAATTGATACTATCCCATCGAGCAATTCAATATCATTTTCATGAAGCGTATTGTCTTCCAAACCGGCAAGTAATAGTTCTTCTTCTAAATCAAATAACAAAGGATTTTTACTTGCTTTATCAAAAGAGGCATATAATTGTCGGTAAATGTTATCATAAGTATAATAATCAAATATTGACGATGGAGGTGATTGATTCATATCATGCTGAGCAACGACATAGATTTCATATATCGTGTTTAGATTGAGCTGCGATAAATCATAACTATTGGTCAATGTTTCAACTGATACACCATTAATATAAACTGAAAAGATCACATCACTAATAGGATAGGACCACCTCAGCACACCCTCTTCAACGCTAAGATCAGTAGGGACGGGTAGAGAATGATCAATCGTGAAAATATAAACATTAGAATATATAGAGTCTTGATATCCCTCTCCAACAGCCTTCACTTTAAATCGATGCACTCCATCATCTAATCCGACAATAGAGAACATCGGTTCAATGACGGTTATTAAGTGATTATTGAGGCACACAACATAATAATCAGCCTGTTCGGAAGCGTCCCAATAGAAGACTTCTTCGACTAATTTAATATTTTGAGGAAAGGCTAATACTTTTGTTTTAAGAGTACAAGCTGACAAAAAAAGACACATAGCAATAATGATCATCTTTTTCATTAACTCATCTCCCCCTTTTTACAACTGGATCTCAACAATTAAAATATTGTGATCGGAATAATGATTATGAATCATGTAAACATGATTCATCTTAATATCGCGTGTTGTAATGATATTATCAATCGGGGCAATGTCTTTCACGTGATAATCTGAATGATAAGTATAAAAACAAGTTTGTTGATAATTAGCAAACCGATAATCTCCCAAAGCTTCCTCATATTCAAATATCGCACCTTGATGATTCCAATCACTAACATTGAAATCCCCAGTCAAAACGAATCGTTTGTGAGACATTAAAGCTTCTTTGATTTGCAAAAATTGATGACGTCGTGTTTGAGCATAAGTTCCCAACTCCAAGTGGGTAACGAAAAAAGCGATGTTGTCTTCTTCAAGTTGAATGTTGACCTCGACTAGAATACGCGGTTCTTTAGAACACACCAATGGTGTTGAGTTTATCACTTGATAAGGATAACGACTAATAATCCCAAGTCCATATTCGCCATCACCATAATCGAGTGCTTTATGAAAAGTATAATAGGAATATCCAGCCAGTTTAGCAATCGTTTCAATAATGTTTTGTTTTCCACTTCGGCTGATATTAAAATCGGCCTCTTGAATTCCAATAAAATCAAGGTTTTCTTGATTAATTAATCGAGCAATATCTTGACAATTTTTTCCTAGTGGACCGCCATGTTTAATGTTATAAGTTGCAACTTTCAGCATTTTTTTCATATATTTTTCGCTATTTTTCATAAGCTTTCTGTTTAGCGCTTCGAACGATATCATTCATAATAGCATGATTTTTTTCAATATATTTCACCAATTCAATTTGGTTTTTACAACGATCATAATTATGATTTCTATAGTCAACTTTGAAAGTTATATCATTTTCTAAATAATCAGTATTATAACGCATAGCTTCTTCTAAAGTAACAATACGAGCAGCTTCCACGATATTTTCTTCTTCAATAGGAGTTAACAAATTATCCATTTCCTGAAAATACCCTTGAATAAAGGCTCTAAAATGATCTAAATTAATTTTAACCGCTTCTAAATGAATATCATCTTCACGAGTGGTTGATATTAAATGGCGAATGATTTCTCCCAAATCATATAAAATAGTATTTGCCCCAACAACATCATATCCAATCAACGTTGCCTTTTGATAAGTTTCTTCTTCAAATAGCAAATTATTCATTCGAATATTATTATGAGCAACACGAATAGGAATTTCTTTCTTTTCAATAAGTCGATCAATCGTGAAAAAGGCATCATGAT
>JBAYFA010000111.1:0-4546 GCA_041667425.1 Bacilli bacterium | reverse complement strand
TTATCTTATGATTTAAATGATGGTGCTGGACGTCAGGATATTAATATCACTCGATTTTCTATTCAATCACAATCGAGTGTAGTACTTGCAAGTATAAAAAATGCCGTGAAGGAGGCTATGAGAAATTTTTATGATTAAAAAGTTTTTATCTTTATTGTTTCTTATTGTATTTGGATTTCTTACTGTTGGACAAATTCAAATTCAATCACAAAGTGAGACGACTAGTCTTAATGGATCAAGTTATTATGTAGATCATGTAAAAGAGGAGAATCTATTGCAATATGGAGTATTACAACATACGGATATAGCATATGCAATGGCTGGCACAAACCCTATTACAGGTGCTGCTAATTGTAAATCAGCGGCAGCAGGCTCTGGTGGTGGAGGAAGTTGTAATCTTGACCAATTTTATCCAGAACAGGTCAATGTGTTAGAAGTTCCATCGACAACCGATGTTCAAATTGTTCCATGGTCAAAAATGGGTCAAGCCAACTGGAATTTGGCTACTGTGAAGAACATGGCAACTAATTATGAACAACTCAATCCTGGATATAAGGTTATTGCTGCGATTAATGGCGATTTCTTTGATATTAATTCAAATCGATTATTTCCAAAAACTCCGACAGGCGTTCATGTCTCTAATGGAGAATATTATAAATCGAATCCGTTAAACGAGCAAGCTATTAGTTTCACTAATGATGGATCTAATAATACACTCCTTTATAGTGGAAGTATTCCTACTCGAACTGCTATGCCTTTATTAGCAATTTATAATGAAGATAATGAAATTATTAAAGAATTTTCAATTCAACAAGTCAATACCGCTCCTGGAGTTGGTGAAATTGCTTTATATTATGCTAATTGGGCTCTAGAAGCAGGATGGTCTAGTCAAAAAATCGTTCCTATTCAAGTGGAAAATGCGTATATCATTGATAATGCTACATATGCTCTTCCGATTGCTACCAATGATTTTTATGGGCTTGGAAAAATTTCATCCATTGGGTCAGCAGAACTCAATTCTGGAGATTTTGCCCTTGTAAGTAATAATGCTGAAATTAATGAATATTTGCAAGCAGGTGTTCAAGTTCGTTGTCAATATGAATTCACGGGGACATTAGCTGGGGCTACCAATGCCATGGGAATCAATGAAACCCTTCTTCAAGACAATGTCTATGTTGGTGCCAATACAGATCGTCATCCACGTACTATGGTGGGTGTAAGAGCTGATGGAACTATTGTTATGTGTGTAGTTGATGGAAGACAACCAGCAGAATTAATGTATGGTGCTACTTCATCAGAAATGGCAACGATATTAAAACATTACGGATGCGTTGATGGGTATAATTTTGATGGTGGAGGCTCTTCAACGATGATCATCCTCGATGATGGCGATTTTAGAGTGATGAATTCTCCATCAGATGGGTCTGAAAGAAGTGATGGTAATTGCTTGTTGATTGTAGCAAAAGTACCAACGATTGAGACGACAGTTGCCGTACAAACTGAGCAAATCACCATTAATACGACGATTATTGATCAAAAAGGATTACCATTTACCGATTTATATATTGAATTAAATAACCAAATGAAAAAAGTAGAATCTGGATCAGTTACTTTTACTAATTTAATACCCAATACAAATTATTCTTATAAATTTTATGGATATTTTGATGGGGTGTATCAAGATTTGGTGTTAGAGGATTATACATTTACATCTAAACGTCTTCCCATCATTAGTCTTGTTAAAGTAATTAAGGAAGATGAGGATTTATTTGTTTTTGTTGATATTGCTGATCCCGATGGGGCTGTTCTTAGGCGAAGTGTACAAATCGGAGATCAAAATATTATCATATCCAAAGGTCAAGCAGTGTTTGAAGGGTTCACGGAACAATCAATTTTAAATTTAGTATTAAATTTAAGTTATGACTGCAATGACGGTTTGGGAAGAATTGATACGGTTGTCATTAATTGTCCATTGGAATGTTCTATATCTTTTATAATGGATTCTATTTTATATGGTGTTCAAGAACAAGTTAAAAATATTTATCAATAATCGAAGAAGTTGCGATATATCGCAACTTCTTTTTGCATTTTTAATCGAACTATGATATAATGTTACCAACGAATATGGTGACTTTTGTCACTTAAAGTCGAGAATATGGAAGAAGGAGAATGAAAAATTCTATGATTAAAGTTTTAAAAAGAGTATTTAGTTATTCATTGCTCTTACTCGTTTTAGGAATTGTCTTTAGTGGAGGCATTAAAGTTCAAGCCGTTAGCGCTGAAACATCAGTAAACGGAGCTTCTTATTACGTGGATCACACCTTAGAAACTAATGAATTACAATATGGTGTACTTCAATACACTGATATTGCATATTCAAAAGCTGGTAGAGATGCTTCTGGTAACGCTAATTGTGTATCAGCGGCAGCTGGTTCAGGAGGGGGAGGATCATGTAATCTTGATCAATATTATCCTCAACAAGTCAATGTTCTTGAAGTCCCTTCATCAACAGAAATCAAAATTACTCCTTGGTCAAAAATGACACAAGCAAATTGGAATTTGTCAACTGTAAAATTAATGGCTAAAAATTATGAAGAGTTAAACCCAGGTTATAAAGTCATTGCGGCCATCAATGGAGATTTTTTCGATATTAATTCGACTAAACTTTTCCCTAAAACTCCAAGTGGTGCTCACGTTTCTGGAGGAGAATATTATAAATCTACCAGTGGTAGAGCTATAAGTTTCACTAATGATGGATCGACTAATACCCTAATAGGAAATGCAACTCCATCAAAAACTAGCACACCTGTTTTGGCAGTTTATGATGCGGCTGGAAATATTGTCCGTGAAATCTCTGTTAATAAAGTGAATAGTACTCCTGGAACAGGTGAAATTGCTTTATATTATGCCAATTGGGCATTAGAAGCAGGATGGTCTTCTCAAAAACTCGTTCCTATTAATGTTGAAAATGCTATTATTGTTGATAATGCAACGTATGCTTTACCAATTTCTTCTACTGATTTTTATGGAATTGGTGCGATTACAGGCTTTGGATCTGCAGAATTAAATTCAGGAGACTTTGCTGTTGTAAGTAATAATGCTGAAATTACTGCCTTACTTCAAATGGGTGTTACCATTAGAGTTCAATATGAATATACTGGACTATTTGATGGTGCGACTGAAATGATTGGAGTTGGAGAAACACTTTTGTATAATAATCAATATACTGCAGCGGATAAAAATCGACATCCTCGGTCTATGGTTGGAGTTAAACCTGATGGAACCATCGTGATGACTGTTGTCGATGGACGTCAACCTGATACTGACATGTATGGTGCTACTGCCGCGGAAATGGCATCCATTTTGAAACATTATGGATGTGAAGATGGATACAACCTCGATGGAGGAGGATCTTCGACCATGATTATTTTAGATGATGGTGAATTTAGAGTGATGAATTCTCCATCTGACGGTGTTGAGCGAAGTGATTCAAACTGTTTGTTAGTAGTTGCGAAAGTACCAACTATTGAACATAGTGCTACTGTTGAAACTGAAAAATTAACTATCAATGCTACTATTATTGATCAAAAAGGGATCAATTTTACTGATCTTTATGTTCAACTTAATGGTCAAATGAAAAAAGTAGAAGGTGGAAAAGCCGAATTTACCGGATTGACTCCTAATACTGATTATAGTTTTAAATTTTTTGGATATTTGGATGGAGAATATCGTGATTTAGTTATTGAAAGTAAAGTATTTACTTCTAAACGAATGCCTACGGTGTCACCAGCAACTTTCCTACTTGATGAAGGAACCTTATTTGTTTATGTAGATTTTGATGATCCAGATGGTGCCATCATGCGACGAAGCGTTCAAATTGGAGATCAGAATATCGTGGTTACTAAGGACAAAGCAGTTTTTGAGAACTTTGTTGGAAGTGCTTTAAGTGAATTTTCAATTAATCTTAGTTACGACCTTAATGATGGGGTTGGAAGAATTGATTTAGTACTTGATAATCATCCGGTTCAGTGCCCAATTTCGATAGTTCTTGATTCCATTGTGTATGATTTAAATGCTTATTTAAAATCATTCTTAAGTGAATAATAAAATAAAAAAGAAATGCGAGAAATTGCGTTTCTTTTTTTAAATGCTTATTCATTCTATGACAATTTTGTATCAAATATCCCATAGGATTTATGATAATTGAACGAAGAAGTTATCTTTTATAGAGTGAAACTTCTTTTTGCTTTTAATTGAAGGTCATGTTATAATATTAATATAGGAGAAGTATTATTATGAAGAAAATCTCACATTTGCTATTATGGATTGTCATAGGTTTTATGGCTTTTTCATTCGTTGGCGTGCAAGCGACGATGATTACTACTTTTGGGGGTGGTCAATATCTCATTACAGAGCACCGTACTACGCATGAATTGTCGTATGATGTGACTCATTTAACCGATATTGGTCAATCAGGACTTGCATCTGCTTCAGATCCGCAAGTGGTCAATATTTTAGATATTCCCAATTTAAATCAAGTATCAAT
>JBAYFA010000110.1:0-4610 GCA_041667425.1 Bacilli bacterium | reverse complement strand
GTTTGTAAGTATTTCGAAAAAAAAGGAATTCAAGTTCGAAAAGCAGAAATTAATCGAATTATAACAAAAATTGAAGGAGCGAAACGATCGACGGGACAACATCCCGGGGGAATCGTTGTCATTCCTCAAGAAATTGAGTATACTGATTTGATTCCTGTTCAAAATCCTGCAGATGATCCCAATGCTAGTTGGCGAACTACTCATTTTGATTATCATAAATTCGAAAGCAATTTATTGAAATTAGATATTTTGGGTCATGATGATCCGACGATGATTCGACATTTAATGGATTTTGTTAATAGTTTTCCTAACGAATTTCCTTTTAAAACTGTTGATGAAATTCCATTAACTGATGATGCTGTCTTTGGTCTATTTAAAGGGCTTCAATCCTTGGGATTGACATCTGATCAATTGAATGGTGAAATGATTGGAACCACTGGTTTACCTGAGTTTGGGACTTCTTTAACAAAAGAAATGTTAAAGGAGATTAATCCTCAAACGGTTTCTGACTTATTAAAAGTATCAGGTCTTAGCCATGGAACTAATGTATGGAGAGGGAATGCTCTTGACTTTTTGTTAGGACTTCGTCCGGAATTTCCGGCCGTTCCTTTTAAAGACTTGATTGGTTGTCGTGATGACATTATGGTCTATTTGATTGATAAAGGGTTACCTTCTGGGGATGCATTTAAAATAATGGAAAATGTTCGTAAAGGAAGAGGAGTTTCCAATGATTATGAAAAGGAAATGCTCTCTTATAATGTTCCGAAGTGGTATATTGAATCTTGTAAATTAATCAAGTACATGTTTCCTAAAGCTCATGCTACGGCTTATGTTATTATGGCTTTGCGAATTGGGTGGTTTAAAGTACATGCACCCATCTTCTATTATGCGGCCTATTTTTCTCGTCGAACCGACGCGTTTGATGTGGTAGCAATGGCTGGTGGATATCAAGATCTCGTTAATCGTGTTAGAGAACTAGATAATAAAATTAAATCAAAACGAGCAAGCATTAAAGAGACTGACATTCATTACTCGTTATTGTTGGCTCTAGAGATGACCGCTAGAGGATTCCACTTTGTACAAATGGATATTGCGCGGTCAAATGCAACTCATTTCAAAGTGTCTAATAATCGTCAAGCGCTTTTAATTCCTTTTAATGCTCTTGATTCACTGGGTGAAACAACCGCTCAATCGATTGTTGATGCACGTGATGAAAGTCCATTTACATCCAAACGAGATGTCATGCGTCGGACCAAACTGAATTCAACTCAATTTGAACGCATGGATCAAATGGGAGTTTTTGGAAATTTACCAGAAGACGATCAAATAGGATTATTTTAGAATTATTTTAGAATTATTTAATGATTTTTTAAGTTATTAGGTGTATAATATACAAAGAAGAGGTGATTTTTATGCGATTTGGTTCATCAAATCCTGTGTTTAGAAAATTAGAAAAAGAAAATGTTGGAGTCAATGAAGGGTTTGCACAAGCAACGTATGCAGGGGTAGCCTTGAAATCATTGTATTATTTGTTCATGGCTGTCGTAGGTGCTGTCATTGGTATTTACTTAATGGTCAATCAACCTGATATTTTTGTGAGTATTCTCATTGGATCGTTTATTGTTGGACTTATAACGGCATTAATGTCTTTTATCAAACCAAATTGGACTAAGGTTACAGGAACAATTTATTGTTTGGCTGAAGGAATGCTTTTAGGGACCATTTCTCTTCTCTTTGAAGCTGAACTTCCAGGTATTATTATCTCAGCGGTAGCTGGAACGTTTGCTGTTGTGTTTGTTGTTAGTGTTCTATACTTGACAAACATCGTAAAAGTAACACGAAAATTTGTTCGTTTTCTCATTATCTTTGCTTTGAGTTTTATCTTATCGCAACTGGTGTTGTTTTTCTTATCATTATTTATTCCGGGGCTTTCCTCTTCATTTGGTGGAGGATTTGGTATTATTGCATCAGTGTTGTCGTGTGTTTTGGCGGTCTTCTATTTGTTTTTTGATATGGAAGTCATCCGTAGTACCGTGGAAAGTGGTCAACCTAAGTATTTAGAATGGTTTGCTGCTTTTGGTATTGTTTATACGACTTTATGGGTGTATATTGAAATTTTACGAATCATTGCTATCTTTTCTAGAAGATCATAAATTAGGTAAGGCATCACTTTGTGGGTGCCTTTTTAATTCATTGAAAAATAGAAAATCCTTTTTTTAAACCTTATTTTATAGTATAATATAAGTAATAGGAGAGGTGGCATTATGATCAATCGGTTTTATCCAGGCTCTTTGAAAGGAAGAATTAGAATTCCCTCTTCTAAAAGTTTAACACATCGAGCATTAATTGCCGCCAGTTTAGCAAATGGGCTTACTCAGATTCATCATCCTTTGTATTGTGATGATACTATGACTACAATTGCATGTTTGCAAAGTTTGGGTATTGATATTCAAACCTCTCAAAATGACATCATCTTAAATAGTCCTGGGTTTTATACTATTTGTGGGCCTCTTGATGTGAAAGAATCGGCTACAACCTTTCGGTTAATGGTGGGGGCAATCTCCATGTTTTCGCAAGAATTCACTATACAGGCTCATCCGCGATTAATTGAGCGGATTCGAACCAACGATTTGGATGATTTAGATGGATTAACATTTACTTTTATGACTGATGCCATCCATATTGTGGGAACCTTGAATCAAAAGCAATATTATCCCGCATTGAATATAACGACCCAATGGGCCAGTGGATTATGTATGCTACTCCCATTTAAATTTTTTCGTATTCATGATCACATTCTTACAGGTGATTATGTTCGTTTAACGGTTTCGATGATGAAGCAATTTGGGATTGAACTAATTCAACAAGATGGTTGGCTCACGAGTAAAGGCCAATATCTTCCTCAAAAAGTCACGATTGAAAGTGATTATTCGTCTGCTGCTTTCTTTATTGGAATGGCAATTCTAAATAATCATGTACGAATTGAAGACCTCTCGAGGGATAGTTTGCAACCGGATGTTCGTATTATTTCTTATTTTGAACAAATGGGAGCTCAGTTTTCAATAACTCCTCAGTATTTGAAATGTACGGGTGTTCACTTCAAAGATTGTACGATTGATCTTACTCAAAACCCTGATTTGGCCCCTATATTGGCCGCTGTTGCGTCTGTTTCATCTAAGCACATTGTTTTGACGGGTCTTGAGAAACTCGAGTACAAGGAGAGCAATCGGCTCTTAGCTATTCGTGATTCCCTCAATCTTCTAGGAGCTAATGTAATTATTCATGATATGAGTTTGGTTATTGAAGGGAAAAGGACTCTTTACGGTGATGCAACGGTGGAAGGATATCGAGATCATCGAATTATTATGAGTTTAGTGGCTATTAATTCACGGATTGTTCATCCTTTTGAGATCATCGGATGTGAATATGTTAACAAATCATTTCCTGATTTCTTTAATTATTTTCAAAGAGTAGGTGGTATTTATGAAAGCAGTGTATCAACGTCAAACGGTTGAAATTATTGTAGAAGAAGGACTTTTACAACGGTTATCACAGGTCATTGATCCTTTTCGTCGTTATTTTATTATTACTGACCAAATTGTTCATCATTTTCATCATGATTATTTGGATCTTTTTCCAAATCATGATGTTTTCATCATGATGGCAGGTGAGGAGCAAAAAAATATGGATACAGTGATGCAAATATGTAAAGAGATGCTCGCAAAAAATTATGATCGTCATGATTGTATTCTTGCTTGCGGAGGGGGCGTCGTATTGGATGTTGCGGGGTTTGTTGCCAGTATTTATAAAAGAGGAATTGATTACATAAATATTCCCACTTCGCTCATGGCTCAAGTAGATAGTTCGATTGGTGGCAAAGTTGGTATTAATTTTTCTGGATTCAAGAATCAACTGGGCTCATTTTATCATCCTTTAAAAATATTGATTGATCCATTGGTTTTATCAACTCTTAATAAACAAGAAATGACATCTGGAATGTGTGAGGTTATGAAATATGCTATCTTATTTGATCGTGAGATGTATGATAGGCTTTTAACGCATACCTATTTACTAAAAGAATTGATTTTAAAATGTGTTTTATATAAAGTTGAAGTTACCACTTCTGATGAATACGATCGTGGGAAGCGCCAACTTCTAAACTTTGGACATACCATTGGTCATGCGATTGAAGCTAAATATCAATTGCCTCATGGCATTAGTATTGCCTATGGCATGTATTTTGAATCAAAACGTCAAGATATATTAGAACTTTTAAATTCTTATGGACTTGATTTTTCATTGGCTTTTGAAGGACTTAATGAATATATGTTAAAAGATAAGAAACGATCTGGAGAAAAGATTACCCGTATAAAAATTCTTGAAATCGGGAAAGCTATTTTAGAAGAGGGTGATATGGATGATTTCTTTACAAAATAAAATGCCCATCCGCGTCTTTGGAGGGTCACACGACGATCATATTGGTCTTATTTTAAGTCAATTTCCGGCTGGGGTTGTTCTTGATTTACAAGCCATTAGTATGAATCTTGCTAAACGCGTGGCTTTTAAAACAGGATCATCCACTCGATGTGAAGTAGATCAGATTGTAATTG